>NZ_JBHVCT010000028.1:0-75139 GCF_042803195.1 Streptomyces sp. NPDC057428 | reverse complement strand
CATCCAGCCCCACCCTCCCACTGACGGACAGGACGATCATGCCAGCCCCCCCATCGCCCGGGGGTGTCGCTTTGCGGATTTCCCAACGGAGTCCTTCAGGAGGGGGAGGAGTCACAGACAGGGTTGAAGTGACGGGACGGGGGACCAAGGGAGTGCGGGGACAGCGGATCATTCCTGAGCAACGGGTCCGGATTCATTGGGCGAAGCTGGGAACCGACGGCGCCACCTGAGCACCGAGGTCCACGGCCGGCGATTGCAACGTGGGGCTTCGGAACCACCGGCACCCCGGGCAAGCGGCATGACCGTGAGGGCCGTGCTCCGGTACGTCAGCTCCGTCATGCACCGCCACCCCTGTCGTGGGTCCTGCCGTACGCGCGTGATCCGAGGTTCTACCCAGGAGATGGCAAGCTTGAAGGATGAACCATGCTGTTCCGGCGCCCACTCCCGCGCCCGCACCCCGCAAGCGTGCCCGTGTCCGTGCCCCCGAGCTGGTCGGCAAGGGTGGCTGGCTCAACACCGGCGGGAAGGACCTGACCCTCGCCGACCTGCGAGGTAAGTGCGTTGTTGTTGATTTCTGGACCTTCTGCTGTGTGAACTGCCTGCATGTCCTCGACGAGCTGCGCGAGCTGGAGGAGAAGCACCGCGACACCGTAGTGATCATCGGCGTCCACTCGCCGAAGTTCGTCCACGAGGCCGAGCACGAGGCAGTGGTCGACGCCGTCGAGCGGTACGGGGTGCACCACCCGGTCCTCGACGACCCGGAGCTCGCCACCTGGAAGCAGTACGCCGTGCGGGCGTGGCCGACACTCGTCGTGGTGGACCCCGAGGGCTACGTCGTCGCCCAGCACGCCGGTGAAGGGCACGCCCACGCCATCGGGAAACTGATCGAGGAGCTGGAGGCCGAGCACGCCGAGAAGGGCACGCTGCGCAGAGGCGACGGCCCGTACGTCGCCCCCGAGCCGGTCGCCACCCATCTGCGTTTCCCCGGCAAGGCACTCGTCCTCCCCGACGGAGGCTTCCTGGTCTCCGACACCACGCGCCACCGCCTGGTCGAACTCGACGCCGACGGTGAGACCGTGCGCGGGCACTACGGCAGCGGCGAACGCGGGTTCGCCGACGGCGGCCGGGCCGAAGCGCGGTTCAGCGAACCCCAGGGCCTCGCCTTCCTCCCCGACGGCCGCATCGCCGTCGCGGACACGGTGAACCACGCCATCAGGGCCCTCGACCTCGCGACGGGCGCGACGACGACGCTCGCCGGGACCGGCCGCCAGTGGTGGCAGGGCTCCCCCACCAGCGGCCCGGCCGCCGAGGTGGACCTGTCCTCGCCCTGGGACATCGCCTGGTTCGGCGACCGGCTGTGGATCGCCATGGCCGGAGTGCACCAGCTGTGGACCTACGACCCCGCGCGGGGGACGGTGCGGGTCGCCGCCGGCACGACGAACGAGGGTCTGGTCGACGGGCCCGGCCCCGAGGCGTGGTTCGCGCAGCCGTCAGGCCTCGCCGCGGCCGGGGACCGGCTGTGGGTCGCCGACTCGGAGACCTCGTCCCTGCGGTACGTGGACCTGGACGGCGCCGTGCACACGGCCGTCGGCACCGGGCTCTTCGACTTCGGCCACCGTGACGGGGCCGCCACCCAGGCGCTCTTCCAGCACCCCCTGGGCGTCACGGCCCTCCCGGACGGCTCCGTCGCCGTCAGCGACACCTACAACCACGCGCTGCGCCGGTTCGACCCGGGGAGCGGCGAGGTCACGACCCTGGCCACGGATCTGCGGGAGCCGAGCGACGCGGTCCTGGTGGACGGCGATCTGGTCGTCGTCGAGTCCGCCCGGCACCGGCTGACCCGGCTGCGGCTGCCCGAGGAGGCCGTGCGCGTCGCGGACCGGGCTCACCGCACCCGGCGGGCGGCCACCGAGGTCGCCGCCGGGACCCTGCGGCTGGACGTGGTCTTCCAGGCGCCGGCCGGGCAGAAGCTGGACGTGCGTTACGGACCCTCGACGCGGCTGCTGGTCTCCTCGACCCCGCCGGAACTCCTGTCCGAGGGCTCGGGGCCGGGTACGGATCTGAGCCGTGACCTGGTCCTCGCGGACGGGTTCACCGAGGGCGTCCTGCACGTCTCCGCGATGGCCGCCTCCTGCGACGACGACCCGGCGAACGAGTACCCGGCCTGCCATGTGCACCAGCAGGACTGGGGCGTTCCCGTCAGCGTCACCGCCGGAGGGACGTCCAGGCTTCCGCTGGTGCTTGCCGGCATGGACGAGCAGGCCTGACAGGCCGCCGGCGGCCTCGTCGTCGCTTCGGGACGGGACCACACACCCCAGGACGCAGGTGGTCCCGCCCGCCCGACGGGGTCGTTCCGGGCGGCGCCGCTACTGGTAGCGGCGCTCCTCCTCCGTGACGACCGTGGTGGTGGGGGGCACGACCATGCGGCGGCGTCGCGCGATGCTCACGTAGACGAAGACCCCGACGAGTCCGACGAGCATCATGATCCAGCCGACCAGGTCGACGTTGACGGTGTCCATCTCCCAGTCCGTGGCGAACGCCAGAATCGCCCCGGCACCGATCAGGAGAATGCATCCTCCGAGTCCCATGATTTCCGCCTCCTCGACGGCCCGGTGAATCCGGGCCGGTGTACGCATCGCTTACCCGGCCCGGCAACAAGCATGTGCGTGAAGGAGGTTGTGAGGTCTTTCAGCCCGCGAGGAACGCCGCCAGCGCGTTGGCCAGGAGATAGGGGTCGTCGGCGCCGCAGAGTTCGCGCGCACTGTGCATCGACAGGATGGCCACGCCTACGTCGACGGTCCGGATCCCGTGCCGGGCCGCGGTGATCGGGCCGATCGTGGTGCCGCACGGCATCGCGTTGCTGGAGACGAACGTCTGCCACGGCACGCCCGCCTTGTCGCAGGCCGCCGCGAACACGGCGCGGCCGCTGCCGTCGGTCGCGTACCGCATGTTGACGTTGACCTTGAGGATCGGCCCGCCGTTGGCGACCGGGTGGTGCGTCGGGTCGTGCCGCTCGGCGTAGTTGGGGTGCACGGCGTGGCCGGTGTCCGAGGAGAGGCAGATGGTTCCCGCGAAGGCGCGGGCGCGGTCCTCCAGCGAACCGCCCCGGGCGAATACGGACCGCTCCATGACCGTGCCGAGCAGCGGGCCGTCCGCGCCGGTGTCGGACTGGGAGCCGTTCTCCTCGTGGTCGAAGGCGGCCATGACCGGGATGTACGGGATCTCCTTGTCCGGCTGCCCGGCCACGGCGGCCAGCGCGGCCGTCGCCGCGTGAACCGAGAGCAGGTTGTCCATCCGGGGACCGGCGAGCAGCTCGCGGTCCCTGCCGAGGTAGGCCGGCGGCTCTACGGGGTGCGGCATCAGGTCCCAGCCGGTCACCTGGTCGGCGTCGACGCCCGCCTCCTCGGCGACGAAGCGGATGAGGTCGCCCTCCTCGACGTCGCCCAGCCCCCAGATCGGCTGCATGTGCTTCTGGCGGTCCAGCTTCAGACCGTCGGGGTTGGCGGAGCGGTCCAGGTGGACGGCGAGCTGGGGCACCCGCAGCAGCGGCCGGTCGATGTTCACCAGCCGGTGCGTGCCGTCGCGCAGCGAGATCCGGCCGGCCAGGCCGAGGTCCCGGTCGAGCCAGGTGTTCAGGAGGGTCCCGCCGTAGATCTCCACGGCGACCTGGCGCCAGCCGTACGCCCCGGTGTCCGGCAGCGGCTTGACGCGGAGGTTGGGGGAGTCGGTGTGAGCTCCCACGATCCGGAACGGGGTGTGGGCACCGGCACCCTCCGGCACGTACCAGGCCACGATCGCGCCGCCCCGCAGGACGTACTTGCCACCCGTGGAGCCGTCCCACGCGGCCGTCTCCTCGACCTGCCGGAAACCGGCCTTCTCCAGTCGCGCGGCGGCGGTGGCCACGGCGTGGTACGGGGAGGGGCTGGCCATCAGGAAGGCCATCAGGTCGTCGGTGTGCCCGCGGTCGAAGCGGAGGGAAGAGCTCATGTTCTTCACTTTAGCGACGGCGGCCCGGGAGGGGTCACGGCGGACGGCCGCCGCCCGCGGCCGCCCACCGTATGCCCGCTGTCCTCATCGGTGTGGTTCCCATGACCTCGTCCGCCTCGGTGGTCACCGCGATCGCAGGTGCGGCCCGCCCCCGTGACGGGGGGCGGGCCGCACCTGTTCTGCGCGAAGTGCAGAGGACTGGGACGAGGACTAGAACGCGGCCTCGTCCAGCTCCATCAGCGAGTTGTCGACCGCCTCGGCGAGGGCGCGCTCGGCAGAGACGCCCGGCAGGATGTTCGCAGCGAAGAACTTCGCGGCGGCGATCTTGCCCTGGTAGAAGGCTGCGTCCTTCGGGGAGGCGTTGCGCAGCTTCTCGGAGGCCACGGCCGCGCCCTTGAGGAGCAGGTAGCCGACGACGACGTCACCGGAGACCATCAGCAGGCGGGTGGTGTTGAGGCCCACCTTGTAGATGTTCTTGACGTCCTCGCCGGTCGCGGTGAGATCGGTGATCATCGTGCCGACGATCGCCTCCAGGTCCACGGCGGCCTTGGCGAGGCTGTCCAGGGAGCCGGACAGCTCCTCGTCGCCCTGGGCACCCGCGAGGAACTTCTTGATCTCCTCGGAGAGGGCGTTCAGCGAGGCGCCCTGGTCCCGGACGATCTTCCGGAAGAAGAAGTCCTGGCCCTGGATCGCCGTCGTGCCCTCGTACAGGGTGTCGATCTTGGCGTCACGGATGTACTGCTCGATCGGGTACTCCTGGAGGTACCCGGAGCCGCCGAACGTCTGGAGCGACTGCGCGAGCTGCTCGTAGGACTTCTCCGAGCCGTAGCCCTTCACGATCGGGAGAAGCAGGTCGTTGAGGCCGTTGAGCGCCTTGGCGTCCTCGCCCGCGGCCTCCTTGACCTGGATCGCGTCCTGGACGGAGGCGGTGTAGAGCACGAGTGAGCGCATGCCCTCGGCGTACGCCTTCTGCGTCATGAGGGCGCGGCGCACGTCGGGGTGGTGCGTGATGGTGACCTTGGGGGCCGCCTTGTCCATGAACTGCGAGAGGTCGGTGCCCTGGACGCGCTCCTTGGCGTACTCCAGGGCGTTGAGGTAGCCCGTGGAGAGCGCGGCGATGGCCTTCGTGCCGACCATCATGCGGGCGAACTCGATGATGCGGAACATCTGGCGGATGCCGTCGTGCTTGTCGCCGATCAGCCAGCCCTTTGCGGGGTGCTGGTCGCCGAAGGTCATCTCGCAGGTGTTGGAGGCCTTGAGACCCATCTTGTGCTCGACGTTCGTCGCGTACACGCCGTTGCGCGCACCGAGCTCGCCGGTGGTCCAGTCGAAGTGGAACTTCGGGACCAGGAAGAGGGAGAGCCCCTTGGTGCCCGGGCCGGCACCCTCGGGACGTGCCAGGACGTAGTGGAGGATGTTCTCGGACATGTCGTGCTCGCCCGAGGTGATGAAGCGCTTCACACCCTCGATGTGCCAGGAGCCGTCCTCCTGCTCGACCGCCTTGGTGCGGCCCGCGCCGACGTCCGAGCCGGCGTCCGGCTCGGTCAGCACCATCGTCGAGCCCCACTGCTTCTCGACGGCGATCTCGGCGACCTTCTTCTGCGCCTCGTTGCCCTCGTCGAAGAGGATGCCGGCGAACGCCGGGCCCGAGGAGTACATCCAGACGGCCGGGTTGGCGCCGAGCAGGAGCTCCGCGTAACCCCAGATCAGGGAGCGCGGGGAGGTCGTGCCGCCGATCTCCTCGGGCAGGCCCAGGCGCCAGTACTCGGAGTCCATGAACGCCTGGTACGACTTCTTGAAGGAGGCCGGGACGGGCGCGGTGTTGGTCTCGGGGTCGAAGACCGGCGGGTTGCGGTCGGCGTCGGCGTAGGAGTCGGCCAGCTCGTTCTCCGCGAGGCGGGTGACCTCGTCCAGGATGCTCTTCGCGGTGTCGACGTCCATCTCCGCGAACGGGCCGGTGCCGTAGAGCTTGTCGCGCCCGAGGACCTCGAAGAGGTTGAACTCGATGTCGCGGAGATTCGACTTGTAGTGCCCCATGGGAAGGCTCCGTAATCAATAGCAGTGGCGCGCAGCGCCCCGGGGAGGAGTGAGGGTCGGGCGACCAACGGCCTGGCGTGGGTATATCACCTGACCCCCACGATGATGCTACCCGTCAGTAATAAGACGCAACCCCCCGAGGCGCAGATGTGGCCGATTACTCTTTGCCGCATGTATGGCTACGACCAGAACCCGGGTGCACAGCAGCAGATGGGCGGCGGCTACGGCGAGCAGCCGTTGTACCCCGAGCCCTCGCCGCCCTCCCTGGCCGACGCGGTACGGGCCTTCACGACCGGATCCCTGTCCGCGGAGGACTTCCAGCAGATCTTCGCCACGGCGAAGGTCTACTGCCCGCGCGGCGACAACCCGGGCTTCCTCGCCCTCCACAACACCCAGCAGCCGGTGATCCCCATGTTCACCACGCTCAAGGAGTTGCGGAGCTACGCGGGCAAGGAGTCCAAGTACTTCGTGATCACCGGCGCCGAGGTGATCGACCTGCTCCCGACCGGCTACGGCTTCGTCCTGGACATGGAGGGTGATCACCGCATGGTCTTCGACGCCAAGGCGGTCGAGCAGATGGTGGACTTCGCGATGCGCCGCATGTACGGCTGAGGAACCCCCGCCGGACACGGTCCGAGGGCCCGTACCGACCAGGTGCGGGTCCTCGGTGCTGTCCGGCGGGGGTCGGAACGCGGCGGTCCGGTGGCGGTGGGAACGCGTGCCGCCTTGCGAGATGTTCAGCGTTCAACTAAGTTGGGATCAGAAGACTCCCGGAGGTGGCTCTCATGCCCGCAGTGACCGTCGAAAACCCGCTGACCCTGCCCAAGGTCGCGGCCCCGAGCGACGCGGTGACCCGCCCCGTGCTGACCGTCACGACCGCCCCGAGCGGCTTCGAGGGCGAGGGGTTCCCGGTGCGGCGCGCCTTCGCCGGGATCAACTACCGGCACCTCGACCCGTTCATCATGATGGACCAGATGGGTGAGGTGGAGTACGCGGCCGGCGAGCCCAAGGGGACTCCCTGGCATCCGCACCGCGGCTTCGAGACCGTCACGTACATCATCGACGGGAGCTTCATCCACCGGGACAGCCACGGCGGTGGCGGAGCCATCGAGAACGGCGACACCCAGTGGATGACCGCCGGCTCGGGCCTTCTGCACATCGAGACGCCCCCGGAGGCGCTCGTCATGTCCGGCGGACTCTTCCACGGCCTCCAGCTCTGGGTGAACCTGCCCAAGGCCGACAAGATGATGGCCCCGCGCTACCAGGACATCCGGGGCGGACAGGTCCAGCTCCTCGCCTCCCCCGACGGCGGCGCGCTGCTGCGGGTCATCGCCGGTGAACTGGACGGTCACGAGGGGCCGGGCATCACGCACACCCCGATCACCATGGTCCACGCGACGGTCCGGCCGGGCGCCGAGGTGACCCTGCCCTGGCGCGAGGACTTCAACGGCCTCGCCTACGTCCTCGCCGGGCGTGGCAGCGTCGGCACGGAGCGACGCCCCGTCCGCACCGGGCAGACCGCGGTCTTCGGCAAGGGGTCATCCCTGACCGTCCGCGCCGACGAGAGCCAGGACGGCAACACGCCCGACCTGGAGGTCGTGCTGCTCGGCGGGCGGCCGATCCGTGAGCCGATGGCGCACTACGGGCCGTTCGTGATGAACACCCAGGACGAGCTCAAGCAGGCCTTCGAGGACTTCCAGGCCGGCCGCCTCGGCAAGGTTCCCGCCGTCCACGGCATGTGAACGGCCCCGCACCGGCGGACGGGTGACGGGCCGTCACCCGTCCGCCGGCGCGGGAAGGACACCGGTCCCGGCCCGTGATCGGGTGGGAAATTGCCTGACAGGAAGCCTCTCCTGCCCGAAGTCGCGCGGCGGACGGCCGCCTGGTGCGGCGTCCTTCTCCTCGCCGCCGGTGTCGCGGCGGTGGCGATCTGGCTCTGCGTCGCTCTCAAGACCGCGGTCACGCCGGTGCTGCTGGCACTGCTCGGCACGGCGCTGCTCAGGCATGTCCACCGCTGGTGCCGTTGTGCGCCGCGCTCTTCAGCGTGACCGGCGAGCTGCGCGAGCACCACGGGAACGGCGAGGAGCGCATGGGACACGAGGCCGCCGGGGGCTCATGAGCCGACCCGGCCGAGTTCTGCCGACTCCTCGCACTCGTACAGTTCGAACCAGATCGACTTCCCCTCGCCCCGCGGGTCGACGCCCCACGCGTCGGCGAGCATCTCCATCAGCACCAGCCCGCGGCCGCTGGAGGCCATCTCGCCCGGCCGCCGTCTGTGCGGCAGCTCGTCGCTCGCGTCGGCCACCTCCACGCGCAGCCGCCGCTCTCCTCGTACGCCGGTCACCTCCGCCACGAGCAGCGCGTCGCCGTCCGTGTGGACCAGTACGTTCGTGGACATCTCCGAGACCATGAGCTCGGCGGAGTCGATCTGCTCCTCGTCCGCCCAGTCGTGCAGCAGCTCCCGCATCTGCTGCCTGGCCGCGGCGACCCGCTCGGGCTCGGCCTGGGCGATGGTCATCGCAGACCGCCGCCCTGGCGGCTTCCTGGTCCGCGCGGCCTCCCGGCGCAGCACGAGCACCGCTACGTCGTCCTCGCGCCGGTCCACGAGCGGCCCGGTCGTGTAGTGCGAGCCGGGGCCGTGGACGGCCTGGACCAGGGCGTCGGCGAGCTCCTCCAGGTCTTCGGCCGGCCTCTCCAGTACCGGCCGGAGCCTGGTCCATCCGGTGGCCATGTCGTGCCCGCCGGTCTCGATGAGCCCGTCCGTGCACAGCATGATCGTCTCGCCCGGGCCCAGCACGACCCGGGTCATCGGATAGTCGGCGTCCTTCTCGATGCCGAGGGGCAGGCCGCCCGCGGTCTGCCGGATCATCGCCGTGCCGTCGACGCTGACCACCACCGGGTCCGGGTGGCCCGCACGGGCGATGTCGAGGGTGCCGGTCTCCGGATCGGCCTCCGCGTACAGACAAGTGGCGAAGCGTATCGCGTCGGCCCCGTCCTCCCCGTCGGCGGGGTCGTACGCGTCGCTCAGCCCGGACAGGAAGCGGGACGCCCTGGAGAGCACGGCGTCCGGGCGGTGGCCCTCGGCGGCGTAGGCGCGCAGGGCGATCCGCAGCTGGCCCATCAGGCCGGCCGCACGGACGTCGTGGCCCTGGACGTCACCGATGACCAGCGCGATCCGGCCGTTCGGGAGCGCGATCACGTCGTACCAGTCACCGCCGACCTGGAGACCTCCTCCCGTTGGGACGTAGCGCGCCGCGATCGTCATGCCGTCGACGTCGGGGCCGAGGGAAGGCATCATCGCCTTCTGGAGGCTCAGCGACAGCTCCCGTTCGGTCTCGGCGGCACCGGCACGCGTCAGAGCCTGTGCGAGCATCCTCGCCACCGTGGTCAGCACCGAGCGCTCGTCCGGCGAGAAGGCCACGCTGTGCCGGAACCCGGCCATCCACGCTCCGGTGGTGTGTCCGGACGAGATCAGCGGCAGGAAGGCCCAGGACCGGCGTCCGAACTCGCGGGCGAGCGGCCAGGTGGCCGGATACCGCTTCCGGTACTCCTCGGGGGACGACAGGTAGATCGCCTGCCCGGTCCGTACGACCTCGGCCGCCGGGTAGTCCGTCTCCAGGGGCATGTCGATGAACGGCTTCTCGGCGCCGACGCTGTGCCCGTGGTGCCCCACGACCGTCAGCCGGTCGCCCGAGACCCCGAAGACGGCGAGCCCGTCCGGTGAGAAGCCGGGCATGGAGAGCGTACCGGCGACCCGCAGCACCTCCGCCGTGGACCCGGCCTCGGCCAGTGCCCGGCCCGCGTCCAGCAGGAACGCCTCCCGGGAGCGACGCCAGTCGCCGGTGAGCGGGGTGTGGGCGGCGATGGTCTCCGAAGGCTGCGCGACCTCCTGGAGGATGCCCATCACCACGTAAGTCTGGCGGCCCGGCGAGTCGACCGGCACCGGCTTCGACCGGGTGCGCACCGTTCGTACGACCGTGCCGTTCGCGTCCACGACCCGCATACGGGCCTCGGCGACGGTGCCCTCGGCGATCGCGAGGTTCACCACGCTGTCCATCTCGTGCCAGTCGGCGGGGTGGAAGCGGCGGCGTACCTCCTCGCCGGGGCGTGCCACGGGCTCAGCGGGCAGTCCGAGCAGCCGGGCCGCCTCAGCGTCGAGCAAGGCGGTGCCCGAGGAGCCGTCCCAGCTCCACAGACCCGTCCCGATCGCAGCCAGGATCTCCTCGGTGCGCATTACCCCACTTTAGGAAGAGGTTCTCCGTGGCCGCCACCGAGGGAGGCTGCCCCGCAGCACCCCCGGGACGTTCGTACGCGCGTCCCGGTGGACGGTGCGGCATCAATGCCAATGAAGTGGTGCGCCTACGGGCGGTAGCCTGGGGTGTCAATCCGCCCCGACCGCGAAGACTGGATGAACGACGATGCATCGGTACAGGTCCCACACCTGCGGCGAGCTCCGCGCCTCTGACGTCGGCACCGACGTCCGGCTGAGCGGCTGGCTGCACAATCGCCGAGACCTGGGCGGCATCCTCTTCATCGATCTGCGCGACCACTACGGTCTCGTGCAGCTCGTCGCCCGCCCCGGCACCGCCGGCAACGACGCCCTGGCGAAGCTGACCAAGGAGACCGTCGTCCGGATCGACGGCAAGGTCTCCGCGCGCGGCGCCGACAACGTCAACCCGGAGCTCTCCACCGGCGAGATCGAGATCGAGGTCACCGAGGTCGAGGTGCTGGGCGAGGCGGCCCCGCTGCCCTTCACCATCAACGCCGAGGACGGCGTCAACGAGGAGCGGCGCCTGGAGTACCGCTTCCTCGACCTGCGCCGCGAGCGCATGCACCGCAACATCATGCTGCGCTCGTCCGTGATCGCCTCCATCCGCTCCAAGATGGTGGCCCTCGGGTTCAACGAGATGGCGACCCCGATCCTCGCCGCGACCTCCCCCGAGGGCGCCCGTGACTTCGTGGTGCCCTCCCGGCTGAACCCGGGCAAGTTCTACGCGCTCCCGCAGGCACCGCAGCAGTTCAAGCAGCTGCTGATGATCTCCGGCTTCGACCGCTACTTCCAGATCGCGCCGTGCTTCCGCGACGAGGACGCCCGCGCCGACCGCTCGCCGGGCGAGTTCTACCAGCTCGACGTCGAGATGTCCTTCGTCGAGCAGGAGGACGTCTTCCAGCCGATCGAGAAGCTCATGACCGAGCTCTTCGAGGAGTTCGGCAACGGCCGCCACGTGACCTCGCCGTTCCCGCGCATCCCGTTCCGCGAGTCGATGCTGAAGTACGGCAACGACAAGCCGGACCTGCGTGCCCAGCTGGAACTCGTCGACATCTCCGACATCTTCGCGGACTCGGAGTTCAAGGCCTTCGCCGGCAAGCACGTCCGCGCCCTTCCTGTGCCGGACACCGCGGGCCAGTCCCGGAAGTTCTTCGACGGCCTCGGCGCCTACGCGGTCGAGCACGGCGCCAAGGGCCTCGCCTGGGTCCGTGTCGGCGAGGACGGCACGCTGGCGGGTCCGATCGCCAAGTTCCTCACCGAGGCGGACATCAAGACCCTCACCGAGCGTCTGTCCCTCGTCCCCGGCCACGCCGTGTTCTTCGGCGCGGGCGAGTTCGACGAGGTCTCCAAGATCATGTCCGTCGTCCGCGTCGAGGCCGCCAAGCGCGCCGGCCTCTTCGAGGAGAACGTCTTCCGCTTCTGCTGGATCGTCGACTTCCCGATGTACGAGAAGGACGAGGACACCGGGAAGATCGACTTCTCGCACAACCCGTTCTCCATGCCCCAGGGCGGCATGAAGGACCTGGAGGAGAAGGACCCGCTCGACATCCTGGCGTGGCAGTACGACATCGTCTGCAACGGCATCGAGCTGTCCTCCGGCGCCATCCGTAACCACGAGCCCGAGGTCATGCTGAAGGCCTTCGCGATCGCCGGGTACGAGGCGGAGACCGTCGAGAGGGAGTTCGCGGGCATGCTGCGCGCGTTCCGCCTCGGCGCTCCGCCGCACGGTGGCATCGCCCCGGGCGTCGACCGCATCGTGATGCTGCTGGCCGACGAGCCCAACATCCGGGAGACGATCGCCTTCCCGCTCAACGGCAACGCCCAGGACCTGATGATGGGCGCGCCGAGCGAGCTGGACGAGGCGCGCCTGCGCGAGCTGAACATCCAGCTCCGCAAGCCCGTCGCGGCGGCGAAGGGCGAGGCCAAGGCCGCCGACCCCAAGGACTCGGTGGTGCGGGACACCGGCGCGAAGTAGGCGTCGCGGTTCCGCTTCGGTTCCACGTGAAACAGCCCCCGGCCACCGGCCGGGGGCTTTTCCGTCCGCCGGGCCGTTTCGGAGCGGCGGTGGTTCCGGGCTTCCTTCCTGCGTACGGGTGAGGGTGGGGAACTTCCCGGGCCCCGGGTACAGGGACCGGGTACATCCGGAGGGTTCCGGTTCGGACTCGGCGCCTGCGGGCCCGGCGAGGACTGGCATCCGGAAGTGCTCGTCCGCCCCGCCACCGAGGAGCCCCGTACCGTGTCCGTCGCCCGCCGCCCGTACGTCCTGCTCGTCATCCTCTTCCTGCTCATCATCGGCTGCTCGGCCGGTGCGGTGCGGACCACGCCGGAGCCCAAGGGTGCGGCCGGCCCCCAGGCCGCGGCCGTGCCCCTCGCCGTTGAGCCCCTCATGCCTCCGGCGGACATCCCGGGCCTCGGCCCCGGCACCAGGGAGCAGATCCCGGACACGGCGAGGCAGGCCCTCGTCGTGACCGGTTCCGGTCCCGACTCCAACCGCTCCACGGCCGTGCTCTACAGCCGCGACGACCCCGCACGCGGCTGGAGACCGGACTCGGGGCCCTGGCCCGCGCACAACGGCATGGAGGGCTGGACGGACCACCACCTCGCCAACGACCTCCGCTCGCCGGTCGGGGTCTTCGGCCTCAGCGACGCGGGTGGCCGGCTGCCCGACCCGGGAACCCTCCTGCCGTACGACGAGGAGCCCCGCTTCGCGGTCAGCGGCGAGGGCTTCCTGGGCGAGCCCCTGGAGGGCTCTTTCGACTACGTCGTCGCCATCGACTACAACCGCACCCCGGGCACGTCCCCGCTGGATCGCGACCGGCCCCTCGGTGAGGACAGGGGCGGCGGCATCTGGGTCCACGTCGACCACGGCGGCCCCACCCAGGCCTGCGTCTCGCTCACCGAGGACCGGATGCGGGAACTGCTGCTCACCCTGGACCCCCTGAAGCACCCCGTGATCGTGATGGGTGACGCCGCGGCACTCGCCAGGTGAGCGAGGAGCCGCCGGGGCGTAGGAAGGAGCCCGGGACCCGGAGATCGGGTCCCGGGCTCCTTCGTCGCTCGGGAAAGCGCGGCGTACGCGGTCGTGCCGCGGCGTCAGGCGGGCTTCTCCTCCAGGCGCGGGAACAGCACCGCGCCCTTCGTGACCGTCGCGCCGACGGGCAGCTGCCCCCAGCGGCCCGCGTCCTGCACCCGCTGCTCGGCCAGGGCGCCCAGGGACGCCTCGGCGCCCAGGGACTCCCACAGCTTCTGCGAGGTGTCCGGCATGACGGCGTTCAGCAGGACCGCGACACCGCGCAGTGACTCGGCGGCCGTGTACAGGATGGTCGCGAGCCGGGCCTGGCCCTCCGGCGACGTGTCCTTGGCGACCTTCCAGGGCTCCTGCTCGGTGATGTAGCCGTTCACCTGCTTCACGAAGTCGAAGACCGCCAGGATGCCGCCCTGGAAGTCCAGCTCCTCACCGATCTTCAGGTCCGCCGCGGCGACGGCCCGGGCGAGGCCCTCCTGGACAGGGAGCTCCGCGTCACCTGGCGCCGTGGCCTCCGGCAGCGAACCGCCGAAGTACTTGCCGACCATGGCCGCGACGCGCGAGGCGAGGTTTCCGTAGTCGTTGGCGAGCTCGGAGGTATAGCGGGCGCTGAAGTCCTCCCAGGAGAACGAGCCGTCGCTGCCGTAGGCGATGGCGCGCAGGAAGTACCAGCGGTAGGCGTCCACACCGAAGTGCGAGGTCAGGTCCTGAGGCTTGATGCCCGTCAGGTTCGACTTGGACATCTTCTCGCCGCCGACCATCAGCCAGCCGTTGGCGATGACCTTGCCCGGCAGCGGCAGGCCCTGTGCCATCAGCATGGCCGGCCAGATCACCGAGTGGAACCGGAGGATGTCCTTGCCGATCAGGTGGACGTCCGCCGGGAAGGTGCCGTCGAACTTCTCCTGGTTGGCGCCGTAGCCGACGGCCGTCGCGTAGTTCAGCAGCGCGTCGATCCACACGTAGATGACGTGCTTCGGGTCCCACGGCACCGGGACGCCCCAGTCGAAGGTGGACCGTGAGATCGACAGGTCCTGGAGACCCTGCTTGACGAAGTTGACGATCTCGTTGCGGGCCGACTCCGGCTGGATGAAGTCCGGGTTGGCCGCGTAGAACTCCATGAGCTTCGGGCCGTACTCGCTCAGCTTGAAGAAGTAGTTCTCCTCCTTGAGGAGCTCCACCGGCCTCTTGTGGATCGGGCACAGCTTCGTGCCGTCCTCGGCCTCGATCAGGTCGCCGGGGAGCTTGTACTCCTCACAGCCCACGCAGTACGGGCCTTCGTACCCGCCCTTGTAGATCTGGTCCTTGTCGTACAGGTCCTGCACGAACTCCTGCACACGGTCGGTGTGCCGCTTCTCCGTCGTCCGGATGAAGTCGTCGTTCGCGATGTTCAGGTGCTCCCAGAGGGGCTTCCAGGCCTCTTCGACGAGCTTGTCGCACCAGGCCTGGGGGGTGACGTTGTTCGCTTCGGCCGTGCGCATGATCTTCTGACCGTGCTCGTCCGTGCCGGTGAGGTACCACACCTTCTCGCCGCGCTGGCGGTGCCAGCGGGTGAGCACGTCGCCTGCGACGGTCGTGTAGGCGTGGCCCAGGTGAGGAGCGTCGTTGACGTAGTAGATGGGGGTCGATACGTAGAAACTCTTCACGCCGTCGCCCCCTTGCTTCTCGGATCCAGTGGCCGCCATGGTCGAAATCCTAACGGTCCATGGGAGATCGACTCACATCGATTGCCGCGGGCCCGGCCTGTCGGCCGTGCGGCCGACCGCTCAGACCCGAGGCGTTCCGGCCACGGCGGTGCCCGGCCCGAGGGCGGGCTCGCCGTGACCGTACGGCTGACGGCGGTCAGCCTTCCGCGACGACCCCGCGGGCTGCGGTCCAGGCGGGCAGCCCGGCGAGCGCGTCCCGGTAGAACGCCGCGTCCGGCACCTCGCGCGGCGCGGGGCCCGCGTGCAGGAATCCGACGTTCGGGAGGTTCAGCCTGCGCAGGAAGTCGAAGCCCTTCGCGTCCTCGTCGCCGAACCCGACGAACTGGAAGAACAGGGGCAGCCGCGCCGCATCGGTGAGCGCCTGCTTGGCGGCCTGCCTGGCGTCCGGGGCGCCGTCGGTCTGGAAGATCACCAGAGCCGGACCGGTGGCCCCGGACTTCTCGTAGTGCGTGACGATCTCCTCGACGGCCCGGTGGTAGTTCGTCCGGCCCAGGCGGCCGAGTCCCGCGTGCAGCTCGTCGATCCGGCCCTCGTGAGCGGTCAGGCCGATCGCCCCGGTGCCGTCGATGTCGGTCGAGAAGAACACGACGGGCACGGTGGCGTCCGCGTCCAGGTGCGCGGCGAGCGCGAGGGCGCGGTCGCCGAGGTGCTGGGCGCTGCCGTCCTTGTAGAACGGCCGCATCGACCCGGAGCGGTCGAGCACCAGGTACACGGTGGCCCGGAGCCCGGTCAGGCCGTGCGCCTTGAGCGCGGCCTGTGCCGCCTTGTACGGGGCGACGAGCTCGGGGGCGGTTGCCTTGACCCGGGCGAGGGTGACGGCGGGCCTGCCGGCGGGGGCGGCCTTGGCTGCGGCTACGGGCGCGGGCTCGACGACGGCCGCGGGTGCGGCGACGGGTGCGGCTGCGACCGGCTCGGGCGCCACCAGGGGCTCGGCTTCCGCCACCGGCTCGGGTGCGGCGACGGGTGCGGCCTCCGGCTCCTGCGAGGGGGCCACGGCCGCGAGCTCGGGCGCGGCGGGGGCCACGGTCTCCTGCTCGACCGGCGGGGCGGTGTCGGGCACCCCCTGGGGCGCGACGGCCGCTTCCGCGACGGGGCTCTCCTTCTCCGCGACGGGGGCCTCGGCCACGGGGACGGCCTCGGCCTCCGCAGCGGGCTCATCGGCGGCGGGCTCGGGAGCCCTGTCCACCTCGTCAGCGGCCGTCGCGCCCGCGGCGGGGTCGGCGGCCGTGGCGGTCTCCACGGCGGGGACGGTCACCTCGGCCGTCACGGCGGGGACCTCGACGGGCGCGGCCTCCGCCGTCGGTTCCGGGTCCGGCTCCGGTTCCGGGTCCATGTCGATCAGGATCGGAGCCACGACTGCCGGCTCCGGGTCGGCCGCGATCACCGGGGCCACCGCCTCCGGGGCCTCCGGCGCCGGCTCCCCGACCCGCGCGGAGTCGTGGGACTCCGTGGCCAGGTTCGCCTCAGGGGCACTGCCCTGGGCCGGGACCCGGGGCGTGGGGGCCGGTGCCGTGGCCGCCTTGTCGAAGGCCGCCGCCACCAGGTCCGAGGCCTTGCCGTCGTCGTGCTGCTCGGCCGGGGGAGGGGACGCGGGGGCCGGTACCGAGGCCTTCGCGGGCTCTGCCGCCGAAGCGCTCGTCTCCGCCTCCGTGGGCTGGGTGCGCTCGGCCTGGGGAGGGACGGTGGCCGTGGTCGGCTCGTCCTGCTCCGTCCGGCCGAACACCTTGCGCAGCAAGCTCCGAATGCCCATGGGCGAGGCCTTTCGCATGAGTTGGGTGCGATTAATGTCCGTACTGCGGGAATTGATCCCTGGCCAGGGCGGATACGTAAGGTTAGCGGCCGGATCCGGCCGTTCGGTGGCGCGGCCCGCCCCCGTGTCAACAGAGCGTCGACCGAGCCGTGACCGGGCCCCGAAAGGGCCCTGGAGAGCACACGGAAGCTCCCCGGGAACGACACGGACGCGCCACGAGTTGGGCTGCGACCGGACCGGGAGCACAGCGGTGTGCTGGGCTTCATGCTTCGTTCCCACGTATCGCGTGACCGCGGACCTAACGATCCGGCCAACCCGACCCGTGAGCAGGCCGAGATCGCCTGGGCCGCGCACGGACTCTCCGTGCTCGTCGTCCAGGAGGAGCACCCCGCTCGCCACGGGCAGCACCGCGCACGTGCAGTGGGAGCTCTGCGGCTACGACACGGGTGCGGTCGGCAGCGGCTTCCGCTCCTGAGCCCACAAGGGGCCTCACCGGATTAGAGTCGGACGCATGGTTTCCGGTGAGACGCCGCAGGCGGAGGGAAGTGTCCGGGTCGACGCCTGGATCTGGGCGGTACGGCTGACGAAGACCCGGTCGCAGGCCGCCGCCGCCTGCCGCGCGGGACACGTGCGGGTCAACGGCGAGCGGGCGAAGCCCGCCCAGGCACTGCGCACGGGCGACGAGGTACGGCTGCGGCACGCGGGCCGGGACCGGGTCGTCGAAGTGTCCAGGATCGTCAGGAAGCGCGTGGGTCCGCCGGTCGCCGCGGAGTGTTTCGTCGACAACAGCCCGCCCCCGCCGCCGCGTGAGGTCGCGCTGCAGGTGCCGGTGCGCGACCGGGGCACGGGCCGGCCGACCAAGCGGGACCGCCGTGAGATGGAACGTCTCCAGGGGCGCGGCACCGGACCGGACCAGGACGTCCGTCCGGACAGGACCTGACCAGGCGCCGGGGCGGGGCACGGGGCCGGACCCCGACCGAAGCTGATCCGTTCCGGGCCTGATCCGTTCCCGAGCGCGTAGCCCGCCTAGCTCTGGTAGCCCTCCACCTCGTCGGCGGGGCGGACCCGTGCCTGTGACGGGTCCTCGCCGAACTCGCTGAGTGCCCGCCGCTGCCGCAGCAGGTCCCAGCACTGGTCCAGCTGCACCTCCACCTCGCGCAGCCGCGACCGCTCCTCCGCTGAGAGGCCCAGATCGGCGGTCGAGCGCGTGCGCAGGGCACGCTCCTCGCTGATCAGTCCGTCGATGTTCTCGAAGATGTCCTGGTCGGCCATGAGCTTCTCCTGGTCCGTTTCCTGCCGGGCGACGTGGATGTGGGCGGACGTGTACGACGATGCCGGCCGGCCTCGTCAGATCGCGAACACGGTCTTCCCGCGCGCCCCGCCCGCGCGGTTCTGGACGAGCGCCTGCGGCGCCTTCTCCAGGGGGAGTTCCATGTCCAGGGGGACCTCCAGCTCCCCGCGTGCCACCAGCGAGGCCAGTTCGTCGAGGAGCCCCGCGGTGACGGCGAGCCGGAAGTCTGCCCAGGCGACGCCGGCCGGGGCCGCGACCCCGCGGGTGGTGACCGCGACTCCCCCGTCGCGCAGCAGGGCGGCGTGACGGGCGAAGGAGGCCGGGTCGGTCGACACGAGGTCGACGAGTGCGTCGACACCGCCGGGATACAGCTCGCGCACCGCCGTTTCGAGGGCCTCCGTGCCGTTGGCCGTGTCCACGGAGGTGGTGGCACCCAGCGCGCCCATCCGCCGCCGTTCGTCACCCCTCACCGCGGCGACGACCCCGATGCCGCGAGCGGCCGCCAGCTGGGTCAGGAAGCTCCCGACGCCGCCCGCCGCTCCGACGACCAGCAGGCTCAGGCCGCTCCGTACGGCGGTGCTCGACAGGATCTGGGCTGCCGTCGCCCCGGCGGACGGCAGGGCCGCCGCGGCCCTGAGCGGCATGTCGCGTGGGACCAGCGTGACCGGGGAGTCCTGGTGGACGCAGAGGTACTCGCCGTAGGCCCCGCACAGCCCGACGGGCGGTGCCGTCACGCGCCCGAAAACCTGGTCGCCGACCCGGAAGCGGTTCCCGCCGCCGCCGATCATGTCCACCCGCCCCGCGAAGTCCGTTCCCAGGACGAGCGGGAACACGTGCGGGGCGACCCCGTCGAGGGCGCCGTCCGCGGTCTGCCAGTCGAGCGGGTTGAGCGCCGCGTACTCGACCTTCACCCGCACCTCGCCCGCCTCGGGATCGGGCTTCGGCAACTCGACGAGACAGGGCTCCGCACGGAACGCGCTGACAGCGATGGCTCGCATACGGCAGACCTCTCAGTCGCCCCCCTGCTCTCACGATTCCCACTCTCGCCCGGCCCACGTACCCGCGCACGTCGGAGCCGGGGCGCCGGATCAGCCGCCCTGGGCCAGGAGCGGGCGCGCGGGTGCCCGGCGATCCTCGCGCCGTCGTGGAGTCCTATCCCCGGCGGGCCGCGACGATGCGTCCGGCCAGTGAGCCGGCCACCATGACCGCTCCCAGGACGAGCACGATCCACACCGTCGTCCGAAGCGAGGCGGTGAGCGCGTCGTACACCGCGGCGGCGGCGTCCCTGTCGGTGCCGGGGACCTGATCCAGGACCCGCGTCCGGCCCACGGCGACGGCGATGCGCAGGAGGACGGCGCCCAGCAGGAGCCCGCCCCCGGCCACCGCCGCGGCCGTGAGGGCGGCCCGCACCCCGCCCCGTACGAGCACGAGGCCCAGTACCAGGACGAGCAGCACCACCGTCCCGACGGCGGGCCAGACGCTGCAGTACCGCAGCCACTGGAACGAGGACCGCAGCTCGTCCGCCCGGTCGGCGGACAGCACGGTGATCGTGGTCTCCCGCACCGGGATGCCGTCGGCGAAGGGCACGCCGTCGGCGACGAGCTGCTTCTTCACCTCGCCGATCACCGGAGCGAGGTCGATGGTCACCGCCTGCCCGTCGTCACCGTGCAGCGCGGCGCTCACGGCCTGGTGGGCCGTCCGGTTCGCGCTGTCCCAGGCCCGCCGGAACGCCGCGGTCGTGGTGAACGACAGGGCCGCCTCGTGCAGGAAGTCCTCGACGGAGTCCTGCAGCGGCCCCACGTCGATGCTCTTCATCGCCTCCTCCGTGACGAGCGTGGCGACGGTGGCCCGCACGTCCGGGTCGGAGGCCAGCGGGGAGACGGCGGCGAGATAGCGGTCGGTGTCGTCGAGCTCCAGGTCGACCCAGGCCGAGAGCGCACTCAGCGGGACCAGCAGGGTGAGCAGGACGAGGAGCACCGCCGACAGGGCCGCTGAGAGGTAGGTCCGCACAGTGACCAGCCAATCCCGTCCGGCGGAGGGGCGCTCCGGGCCGTGGGCCGTTCGAGTTGCCGGGCGGCGCCTCCGGGTGTGCTCTGGAGTGACAGACGGACGGGGGCCGATGTGAGGAGCTGTGCGCCATGGCCACACACGCGACGATGCCGACGCGACGCCGCTCGCATGCCCGCACCCCGGCGCGCAGGAGCCACGGCCCGCTGGCATGGGCGACGCCGGTCTCGCTCGGCGTGATCCTCGGCTTCTGGGCCTTTTACATCAAGAGGGACGGCGGGACGACCACCGACGGCCAGATCTACCTGGGCGTCATCTCCGGGGTCGCGTACGCCGCGCTCTGCTACGCCTTCGTCCTGGTCGCTCACGCCCTCCCGAGGGTGCTGCGGGCCGGCGGATACGCAGTGCTCGCCGGGGGCGCGATCGGCTACCTCTTCAGCCTGAACGGCAACAGCGTCTTCTCGTCGAGCGGACTGGGGCTGGTCGTCGGCGCGGGCATGTTCCTGACGATGTTCTACTTCGACTACAGCCACCAACGGTGACCTGCGCCGAGCGCGACGGGACCCCGCGCGGTCCCGTCGCGCTCGTGTGTGGCGCGTCGGCCGGGGTTCAGTCGTGGACGACGGTCACCGGGCAGGCGGCGTGCTGCGTGACGTGGAGGCTGACCGAGCCGAGCAGTTTCGCCTTGAAGCCGCTGTAGCCGCGAGCGCCGACCACGAGCAGGTTCGCGCCCTCGGAGCGGTCCAGCAGCGACTGTGCCGGGTTGCCGATCACGACGATCCTCTCGATCGCCGCCGCGGCCTCGGCGCCGAGGGCCTCCTCCAGCGCCTCGTCGAGGGCGACGGTCGCCACCGCCTGCGGGTCGAAGTCCTCCGGCATGCCGGGCATCATCGACGCCCAGCTGGTCGCGGGGTACTCCCAGCTGTTCACGGCCTCGACGGTGTCGCCGGTCAGCTCGGCCTGGCGTACCGCCCAGCGCAGTGCCTTGAGTGACGCGTCCGATCCGTCCACTCCCACGACGATCCTGCCCATGTCTGCCTCCCGCTGATCGAACATTTCCGGCATTCGCCCATGACTCTAGTCAAACCGGCCGCCGGGGTCGTGGCGGCCCCCGGCGTCGGCGTCAGCCGATCCGCAGTTCCGCGAGCTGCTGCTCGAAGGGCACGACGGCGTCCTCGCCGTCGTCGAGCGTGAGCGTCCGTGAGGCGCCCGAGACGGTGTGCCCGGTGACGGCGGAGGCCAGCTCGCCGCCCGCGCGCCGGATGCGGGACGGGAGGCCTTCGGTGTACTCGTCGCCCTGCGAACCCCAGTCCTCCGACGCCGCGTAGACGGACGTCGGCAGGACGACGGCCCGCAGGTAGGTGAAGAGCGGGCGCATCGCGTGCTCCAGGACCAGCGAGTGCCGGGGGGTGCCGCCGGTCGCCGCGATCACCACGGGCTTGCCGGTCAGGGCGGTGTTCTCGACCAGGTCGAAGAAGGACTTGAACAGCCCGCTGTACGAGGCGGTGAACACCGGCGACACGGCGATCAGACCGTCCGCCCCGGTCACCGCGTCCAGGGCCTTCTTCAGGCCCGCCGGCGGGAAGCCGGTGACCAGGTGGTTGGCGATGTCGACGGCGAGATCGCGCAGCTCGACGACCTCGACCTCGACCCGCCGGTCCTGATCGCCCGCGAGGCGCTCGCGGGCGGCCTCGGCGAGCCGGTCGGCAAGCAGCCGGGTGGACGAGGGGCTGCTGAGCCCGGCTGCGACGGCGACGATCTTCAGGGGGGCGGTGGCGAGCACGTTCCTCAGAGCTCCTTCGGTTCCGCGGTGGCGGCGGCACGGGCGGCGGCGACCGCCGGGTGGACGGGGGCGTCCGGCACTCCGGCCGGGCGCAGGCGGGCGAACTCCTTGCGCAGTACGGGCACGACCTCCTCGCCCAGGATGTCGAGCTGCTCCAGGACCGTCTTCAGCGGCAGTCCCGCGTGGTCCATCAGGAAAAGCTGGCGCTGGTAGTCGCCGACGTCCTCACGGAAGGACAGGGTCCGCTCGATGACCTCCTGCGGGGACCCGACGGTCAGCGGGGTCTGCTGGGTGAAGTCCTCCAGCGAGGGCCCGTGGCCGTAGACCGGCGCGTTGTCGAAGTACGGGCGGAACTCCCGCACCGCGTCCTGGGAGTTCTTCCGCATGAACACCTGGCCGCCGAGGCCCACGATGGCCTGCTCGGCGGTGCCGTGCCCGTAGTGGGCGTAACGGCGCCGGTAGAGGTCGACCATCTTCCTGGTGTGCTCCATGGGCCAGAAGATGTTGTTGTGGAAGAACCCGTCGCCGTAGTAGGCGGCCTGTTCGGCGATCTCCGGGGAGCGGATGGAGCCGTGCCAGACGAACGGCGGGGTGCCGTCCAGCGGGCGCGGGGTCGCGGTGAAGGACTGGAGCGGGGTGCGGAACTTCCCTTCCCAGTCGACGACGTCCTCGCGCCACAGCTTGTGCAGCAGGGCGTAGTTCTCGATCGCGAGCGGGATGCCCTGCCGGATGTCCTTGCCGAACCAGGGGTAGACCGGTCCGGTGTTGCCGCGGCCCATCATCAGGTCGACGCGGCCGTCGGCGAGGTGCTGGAGCGTGGCGTAGTCCTCCGCGATCTTCACCGGGTCGTTGGTGGTGATCAGGGTGGTGGACGTGGAGAGGATCAGCTTCTCGGTGCGGGCGGCGATGTAGCCGAGCGTGGTGGTCGGCGAGGACGGGACGAACGGCGGGTTGTGGTGCTCACCCGTCGCGAACACGTCCAGGCCCACCTCCTCGGCCTTGAGCGCGATCGCCAGGGTCGCCTTGATCCGCTCGTTCTCGCTCGGTGCCGTACCGGTCGTGGGGTCGGTGGTGACGTCCCCGACGGTGAAGATCCCGAACTGCATGGCGCCCGCCTCCAGAAGATTTTGGTTGAACGTTGAACTATGTGAACACACCCTACAACGGAGCACCCCCCTTCTCTATTCCGGCCCCTCCGCGGCCCTGCGGCCAACGGCGCGGCGGAAAGGCGGTCGCGCCGCCCGGTCGCACCGCCGGACGGAGCGCGACCCCGGCCGGTCGGGCTACAGTCGGACCATGACCTCCGTACCGTGCCGCACCTGGTGGCGCTCCTCCTAGGAGCGGCCGCCTCTGCCAGCACGGAACCAGGGCCGTTCGACACACGGACGGCCCTTTCCGCTGCCCCACCGCTCCGCGACGGGCCGTCCTCCACGCGTACACCAGCAGCGAGGAGAACCCCGTGACCATCACCGCCGACCTGCCCGCCGACCTGCCCGCCGGCCCCGCCGCGCGCCGCAGCGCAGAGCTGGAGCAGCGCCTCACCCGCGACCCCGGAGCGTTCCGCGTGCTCACCGGGGACCGGCCCACCGGGGCCCTCCACCTCGGGCACTACTTCGGCACCCTCGACAACCGGGTGCGGCTCCAGGAACTCGGCGTGGACGTCTTCGTGCTCGTCGCCGACTACCAGGTCCTCACCGACCGGGACGTCGCCGAGCGGCTCACCGAGCACGTCGAGGGACTGCTCCTGGACTATCTCGCCATCGGCATCGACCCCGCCCGCAGCACGGTCTTCAACCACAGCGCCGTCCCGGCCCTCAACCAGCTGATGCTGCCGTTCCTCTCCCTCGTCTCCGTCGCGGAGCTCGGCCGCAATCCCACGGTGAAGGACGAGATCGCCCACTCCAGGCAGGCCGCCGTCAGCGGGCTCATGTACACCTACCCGGTGCACCAGGCCGCCGACATCCTGTTCTGCAAGGGCAACCTCGTGCCCGTCGGACAGGACCAGCTGCCGCACCTGGAGATCACCCGCTCGATCGCCCGGCGCTTCAACGAGCGCTACGGCCGCGTCTTTCCCGAACCCGACGCGCTGCTCTCCGCCGCGCCGCTGCTGCTCGGCACCGACGCCACCAAGATGAGCAAGAGCCGCGGCAACTCCATCACCCTGGGCGCGAGTCCGGAGGAGACCGCCCGTCTGGTCAAGGGCGCCACCACCGACGCCGAACGCCACATCACCTACGACCCGGAGAGGCGGCCCGGGGTGTCGGGCCTGGTCCTGCTGGCCGCGCTCTGCCTCGACCGCGACCCGCACGACGTCGCCGAGGAGATCGGGAGCGGCGGCTCGGCAGCCCTCAAGCGGACCGTGACCGAGGCCGTCAACACACGCATGGCCCCGATCCGGGCCCGACGGGCCGAGTACGCCCGGGACATGGGGTACGTACGAGAGGTGCTGCGCGCGGGCAACGAGAGGGCGAACGCCTTGGCGGACGCGACGCTGCGCGAAGTGCGCGAGGCCATGGGCACGCCGGGCTGACCGTACGGGACCGAATGGGGCGCGGCGCGGGACCCCGCACCGCCCGGCGGGCGGGCCGCCGGGCGGTCAGCGCCGGGCCATCGAGCGCTGCCCGCGCAGCAGTTCGGCCAGACCGCGACGGGTCGCCGCGATCACGACGCGGTCCTGCGCCCGCAGCACATAGCCCGGGTGCAGGTCCCAGACCAGCCCGGCGGGCCGGTCGGCGGCCGCCGGCCCCGGCGCGAGCGGGTCGAACGGCGGTACGGCGGCCAGGTCGGGGAGGCGGTCGCACGGCGGGGTCGCGTCCAGGGCCAGGACCCGCCAGGCGCCCGCCCGGAACGCCTGCTCGACCGTCCGGCCCTCCAGCTGCGGGTGGCCCGCCACCTCCAGGGCCGCGAAGAGCAGCACCTTGCGCTCGACCGGAACCGCCCCCAGGATCTGACGTCCCATCATGGCCACCGCGAACGCCGGGGCCGCCAGATGGGACACCGAGCGGGAGCGGGTCAGGGCGTGCGGATGGGCGGTGCGCAGGGTGCGGTATACGGCGGTCGCGAACTCGTCGTCGAACAGGCGCAGCGCCACCCGGAGGTCGGGTTTCACCGACCGGGCGTACAGCGTGGCCTCCAGGTTCGTCGTGTCGACGCTGGTCAGGGCGAGCAGCGCGCGGGCCCGGCGGATCTTGGCGGCCTCCAGGACGCCCTCCTGGGTGACGTCGCCCAGGACCGTCGGGACGTGCAGGCTGCGGGCCAGCGGGATGCCCCGTGCCTCCGGGTCCTCCTCCACCACGACGACGGGTATGTCGAGCTCGCGCAGCCGCACCAGCACCCTCGTACCGATCTTGCCGAGGCCCAGCAGGACGACGTGGCCCGACAGACCGCGCGGCGGGCGGCGCAGCGAGGACGCGGTGCGCAGCGAGCCGAAGGCCTCCAGGACGGCGGCGACCAGCAGGGGCAGCAGCAGGAGCCCGGCCGTCCCGGACAGCAGCTGGATGACCTGGCGGGACGCGGGGTCGCCCTCCTCGACGGCGGGGTCGCCCATGGCCAGCAGGTCGAGCAGGGTGAGATAGGCGGCGTGCAGCGGGCTGTCGCCGGTGGTGATCACCGACGCCACGGCGAGGGCGACGACGGCCGCCGCGACGCCCAGCGCCGACCAGCGCAGCCTGCGGGAGAAGACCTGGCCGAGCGGGGCGCCCCTGCCTCCCATCCGGGCGGGCGCACGGTCGGGGCCAGCCTGGCTGATGGCCTCCAGGACGATCGTGCCCCGGCCGGTCGCGGCGCGCACCGTCGCCCGGTCGGGCAGGAGCTGCGGCCCTTCGGCGCCGCTGCTGTCCGAGCCCTCGGAGCCCGCCGGGTCCTGACTGGTGGAGGAGAGGAGTGCGAGGGTGCACAGCCCGGGGTCGGCGTGTTCGCCCTGCCGGGGAGGTGTCCGCTCGACCGCCCGTAGCAGCAGGCCCTCGGCCTGGATGACCTTGCTGCTGCCGGTCAGTGCGGTGGCGGCCAGCGCCGGGGCGGCCGTGTCGGCGTCGGACAGGACGGTGGTGGAGGCGTCGAGCGCGGCATGCTCGAGACCCGGCATGGAGACGGCGGCGGCCTGGTCGAGCAGGGTCTCCAGGTGCTGCCCGAGCTTGCGGTTGTACAGCCGGATGACGAGCCGCAGACGTGGATTGAGCCGACGGGCCGTCAGGGCGGCGCGGATGTTGAGCTCGTCGTCGTCGTGGACGAGCGCGAGCGCGGCCGCCCGGTCGACGCCCGCCTCCTCCAGCACGTCGTAGGAGGGTTCGTGCGCCTCGATGATGCGTACGGCCTCGACGCCGGCGTTGGTGTCGCCCCCGCCGGCGGCCCCGTTGCGGTTCATGGCTGCCGACATCCGCCCGAACAGAGCGCTCGCGCGAGCCCGTTGGGTCAGCGGCAGCTCCGGCCGGCCGGCGTCGCGACCCGGCGGGAGCAGGAGGGTGACCCGCTCGCCGTACACGTAGCGCAGCTCCACGGCGAGCCGCCGGGCGAGGGCGTCGTCGCCGCTGACGACCATGTGGCCGCTTACGGGCGGGCGTTGGGGCTGCTGTGGAAGTGGTGACACGGAACCCAGCATGCCTTGCTCCTTCCGGTTCGGTCGGGCGGGTCGGTGATCACCGCGTGACGGGTCCGTGGCCCGCGTCGGGGCGGTGTGACCCTGCGGCCCGCTCGATGGCACCCTCGACCGCCTCGATCCGGTCCGCGAGCAGCCCCAGCGCCCCGACCGCCCGCGCGGCGGGATCGCCGTCCGGTCCGCCGAGCGCCTGTGCGCGCACGTAGGAGGCGGAGACCGCTGCCAGGCGCTCGGCCTGCGACGGGGTGAGTGTGCCCCGCAGGGCGGCCAGCTTCAGCAGGTTCCACTCGGCGCCGGTGGTGAGCGTGCCGGCCTCGCCCCGGTAGTGGTCGTCGACCACGGCGGCGAGTTCGGCGTCGTTCATGACGGGCACGATCCGCTCCGCGATCTTGTTCATGTCGCGGTACGACCCCTGCAGCCGGAACGGCGGCTCCGTGCGCGACGTGTCGGTCCGGGCGGCCGAGGCGATGTATGCCGCGTTCACCGCGAGGACGGTGTTCCTGGCGGTGATGAGATGGCGCAGGACGGCGACGATCCGGTCCAGCTCGGCGGGGCTGTAGGGGTGTTCCAGGCGGTCCGCCCGGACCCTCGCCCCGCCGTCGCCCGGACCGGTTCCGGACGCCGTGCGCACCAGGATGTCGAGGTCGCCGCGTGATCCGGCGGCCAGCGGAGCCAGCACGGGATTGGCGGTCAGGGCGTTCTCGACGAAGCTCAGCGCGAAGGCGTCGTCCCGGCCGCTCAGGACCTCGCCGAGGTTCCGGACGTCGGCCCGGTTGGCGAGCATGTCCGGGATGCGGAACCGCGCTCCGGACTCGGTGTACGGATTGCCCGCCATGACCACCGCGAACCGCTTCCCGCGCAGGTCGTAGCTGTGCGGCCGCCCCTTTCTCACACCCTCGACGCGCCGCGTGGCGTCGCACAGCGGAATGAACTTCTGGAGCAGCTCCGGTGAGGTGTGCTGGACGTCGTCGAGGTACAGGAGCGTGTTGCTGCCCGACTCGAACGCGAAGTTGATCTTCTCGACCTCCCGGCGGGCCGTGACCCCCGGCGCCAGATCCGGATCGAGCGAGGTCACCTCGTGCCCGAGGTTCGGGCCGCTGACCTTGACCAGGACCATCCCGAGCCGCTCGGCGACGTACTCCACGAGCGTCGTCTTGCCGTACCCCGGGGGCGACAGGAGCAGCAGCAGACCCTGCGAGTCGGTGCGCCGGTCCGTGCCGGCGGTGCCGATCTGCTTGGCCAGGCTGTCGCCGACGAGCGGGAGGTACACCTCGTCCAGCAGTCTGTTGCGGACGAAGGCCGGCATGGCGCGCGGTCTGTGGTCGTCCAGACGCAGCCGGGAGCGCTCGGCCGCGACCAGTGCCGTGCGCAGCCGCTGGTACGCGCGAAATCCGGGCACCACATGCGCCCTGAACGCGGCTGTACGGGCGAGCAGTTCGTCCAGCCGGACCGTCAGCCGCCCCCGATCCAGCCGGGGATGGTCGCCGAGCAGCCCTTCCACGGTCGCGGTCAGCGGCGCGTCGCACTCGTAACGTTCCAGCTCCGGGCAGAGCTCCACGGCGACGGCCTCCGCCAGGTCACCGGCATCCGCGTCCGCACCGCTCGTCGCGGCGTACGATCCCAGCCAGCCCTCGACCAGCCGGCGACGGGCGGACAGGTCGCCCGCGAGAGCGTCCAGGTCGTCGTCGTACGCCGAAGTGCCCACGGCACGACGGAACTTGTCCAGCAAGGTGCGGGCCCCGGCGCTCGTGACGAATCCGTCCGGCCCGCTGCTCAGCTCCTCGAAGAGATACGCGGCGACGGCGCCATCCGCCCCCATCACCCCGGCCCACTCCTCCTGGAGCGCGGCGATGGCGGGTGCCAGGCCGAAGGTGTCGCGGGCGCGGGCGAGCGAGCGGGCCTGGCGCGTCCACGAGGTACGCACGACCGCGTCGGCGGTGTGCTCCCAGAACAGCTGGGCCGTCGCGCGGTCCGAGGGCGTGAAGCGCAGCAGGCCGGCCCCGGCCCGCAGCCGCAGCAGGACGGTCAGGACAGCGAGGGCGTCCTCGTCGTGGACACCGCGCTGATACCCCTCGTCGTACGCCGTCGCCGCCGCTTCCCTGACGAGCGCCGCGAGATCCCTCCCGGCCAGGACCTCCGCGCCGTGCTCGTCCAGGAGCCGGGCGGCCAGGTGCTCGGCGCGGTACACGTCCCGGGACTCCGAGGGCAGGCGCTGGTCCCAGTAGGGCCGGGTCGCCGCGAACTCCGGGTCGGTGACCGGCGCCCGGTAGTCCGTGCCGGTGAGCGCGAAGGCGAGCCCGTCGCCGGAGGGGACCAGGGTCAGATCGAAGGGCCGGGTGTTCACCGCGAAGCGGTGGCGGCCGAACCGGATCACCGCACCGCCGTCCGCGTACAGCTCGCCGCGGTCGCGCAGGGCGCGCGCCGCCTCCTGCCGGGCGGCCTTCAGCAGGCCCTCCAGCTCCTCGGCGCGCACCGTGTCGCCGAGGCCGCGCAGTTCGGCTGCGGTGCGGCGGACCTTCTCGACCATGGGGTCGGACGCGAAGTAGGTGTGGACGGCATCCAGGTCCGCCAGGCCTGTCAGCCGCCGGGAGACGGTGTCCAGGACCCGGGCCGCCGACTCGGCGAGCCGTTCGGCGTGCCGGGCCCGGGTGTCCTGCAGCGTCTGTCTGCGGCCCGAGAACGCCTCGTACACCTCGGTGCGGCGCTCGGCGAGGCGGGCGAGGAAGCCGTCGTGCTCCGCGAACCGGGACTCCAGATTCTCCATCCGGAGCAGCACACGGGCCAGCTCGTCGTCACAGGCCTCGGGGGTCGCGGCCGACGCGAGCGCCCCGGTGACGGTCTGCCCGAGCAGCGCGAACTCCGCGGCGAACTCGGCCCGCCCCTCACGGGACACCAGCTCCCCGTGGCGGGCGTCGACGGCCGCGCGGGCGCGGTTCGTGCCGCCGAGCACCTCGGCGATCCGCTCCAGGACCGCTGTGCGGACGGTGGCGTCGCCCATGTCCAGCCCGGTGACGACGTCCGTGACCGTCCCGAGGTCCTCCGTGATCGCGGTCAGACGTTCCCCGGCCGATGTGGCGTCGGCGACGGTGCCCAGCCCTTCGGCGTCGGCGAGGATCCGCGCCAGGTCCTCGTGGTAGCCGTCGAAGGCGTCCTCTCGTGCCAGGAAGGCGACCGCCCGCCGGGCGGCGGATTCCAGGTCCCGTGCGGTCTCCTCGCGAAGTGCGTCGATGCGCTCCGTGTCGGCGTAACGCATCGTGGCGAGCGACGCCAGCCGGCCGTGGGCCCGGCGCAGCTCGGTGAGCCGGGCGACCCAGGCCGATGCCGAGTGCGGGGCCTCGCCCCGGATACGCCGTACCAGGGCGGTGAGGCCGGTGGCCGTTTCGTCGAGTGCTCCGGCGGCCTCCCGGGTCAGCTCCTGGACGGTCTCGAACTCGGCCACGATCCGGCGGGCCGTGGTCCCGAGTTCCTCCAACGGCTCGGCCAGGGAGCCCAGATCAGGTTCGGCGAGCCAGTGGTAGCGGTCCCGTGCCCGGGCGCAGTCGGCGACCAGCCGGGCGTAGACGGCGGCGGTGGGGGCCATCTCCCGCACGCCGTGCGCCAGGGCCAGGCAGTCGGAGATCCCGCGCACCAGGTCGGCGTTGCCGGTACGCGCCAGCGGTCCCGTACCGGTGGGACGGGACGCGGCACGGGTGTCCGACACGTACGGCGTCCGCCAGCGCTGCAGTGGATGGACGCGGCCCGGCCCGTCCGCGCCTTCCCGGAGAAGGATCAGGGTGCCGTCGTCGAGAAGGGCGTGGCCGCGCCCCACCAGGGGGGTGGCGACCTCCTGGCGGATCAGGTTGTAGGGGAGGAGCAGGGTGCGGCTCCCCTCGCGGGACCGGAAGACGTAGAGGACGTCCTCGCCGCCGGGGGATCGGACCGCTCCTTCGAAGACGGGATCGGCGAGCTCCTCGGTGACGTCGAAGGTCCTGGTGGCGCCCGTGGTGAGGTGGTAGCCGCCGGGGAAGATGATCCCCTGGTCCTCGGGGAGCCGCCGGCAGGCCGGCCCGATGCCGTCGAGGCGCCGCACGGTGGACAGCAGCGTGTTGAAGACGAGGTGGCGCCAGGCCTTCTCCTTGTAGGGGCGCACCCGCAGCAGGATCAGCGGCCCTGCCTCGGCGTATTCGACGGTGGCGTCGGCCAGCGACTGCAGCGGCTCGTCGACGGGCTCCTCGTGGATCCCGTCGGGGGACTCGGTGTCGTCGGCCGACTTCACGGTCAGCGTGCCGCCCAGGGTGTCGACGAACACCGTGCCGAGCACCGAGATGTGCGGGTGCCGTCCGGGCACGTGGGAGTCCCGCCCCGCGGGAGTCCAGTCGAAGTCGTGCGAGGGCGGGAACACGTGGTCGCGGTCGCCACGGGCGTCCAGGAACGCCCCGGGCGCACCGTCCGGACCCAGGGCCCAGCGCAGGACCCGGATGTCCTCGGCGGTCTCACCTGTACGGAAGACGGCGAGCAGACGCCCGCCGGCGCGCCGGAGCCGGAGCAGCCGGGCGTCCCTGTAGTAGCGGTGCAGGGCGGCGAACTCCCGCACGAACGACTCGTCTTCGAGGAGTCCCGCGCCGGATTCTTCGAGGCCGCCCTCGCGGAGCACGAGCACGTCACCGACCCCGGTGTCCCCATGAGCCCCCGGCCCCCGCTCGAACCCGAACAGCAGCCGCCCGCCCACGGCCACGAGGTCCCGGACCAGCGAGGGGTGCTCCGTGTGCACCTGCTCGGTGGCGAGCAGTTCCAGTCCGGCCGATCCGAACTCCTCGGTCCGCCGGGCATCGAGCGCTTCGGCCCGCCGGACCAGCTCGTCGGCCCGCTGCCCGAGCCGCCGCCGGAGCACCTCGTAGGCGTCGGCGTCGTCGTCGGTGAGGGTGATGCCGCTGTCCATGAGTGAGGCTCCCAAAGAGATGACGTGCGACTGTGCGGGCCACCGCCCGCCCCGGCAGCCCCTTCCGGCCGGGGGTCCCGGCACTGTTCCCGGCCCGTCCTGCCCGGCTACCGTCCCCGGCCCGGGCGCGGCGGCGCCGGCCGCCGGATCGCGCCACCGGGACCGGGCCGGGTCCCGGTGGCGCGATCCGGCAGCCGGCGGGCGTGCCACTACCCGGCGGCCGCCCCGTTGTGCGCGGCGGCCTTGGGTGAGCCGCCCGTCAGGGACGACACCGTCATCCCGGCCAGCCCCAGTTCCTCAGCCGCGGTGAGGAGTTGTCCGACCCGCCCGGAATCCGCCCCCGACGACCCCATGAGCCGCATCAGCAGGGCGGACACCGTCAGGTTCTGCACATCCCCCGTGGACACGGAACCCAGCACCCGGGTCAGGTCGTCCGTGAAGGACGACCTGCCGTCGAGCCAGGGTCCCGCCAGCGCCTGCGCGGTCTTCGAACTCCCGACGAACCCGTCCACGCTCCGGCCCATCGAGACCGAGGAGACGAGCCGGTCGAAGAAGACCGAGTCCCCGCCCACGATGTCGATGTCCGCGTTCTCCAGGCCCGTCGCCAGTACGGTCGCCTGGGACTCTGCGATCTGCCGCTGCACGTCGAACTCCGCCAGCCGGATCTCCTTCTCCGCGGCCAGCCGCAGCCGGTACTCCTCGTGGCCGCGCGACGCCTCGTCCAGCGCCGCCATCGCGGCCGCCTTCTGCGTGAGCCCTTCGGCCTCGGCCCGCAGCTTCTCGCCGATCACCGCCGCATCGGCCGTCGCCTGGGCCCGCGTACCCTCCGCGACCGCCAGTGCCTTCACACGTGCGCCCTCGGCCTCCGCCTTGAGCCGGGCCTCCGTCGCCCGGGCCTCCGCGAGGCCGGCCTTCTCCGTGACCTCGGCCTCGGCGTCACGGACCTGGACATCGGCCAGTCCGGCAGCGGCGCTCTCTGCCTGCACGGCCCCGGCGAGCCGCAGTTTCGCCTGCGCGTCGAGATCGGCGGTCTTCAGCCGGGCGTCCGCCAGGGTCAGCTGCTCGGCCGCCCGGTGGACCGCTGCGGCTTCGGCGGCCTCCGCCGCCTTGATGTCCTTGACCAGCTTCTCCTGAGCCTCGGCCTCGGCCGCGATGATCACGGACCTGCGGGTGCGCTCCGACTCCTCGACGGCCCGCAGGGTCAGGATCGACTCCTCCTGTTCGGCGACCGTGCGGTCCACCGCGATCCGCTCCCGGATGACGTCGGCGACCTCACGGCGCTCGGCCTCGACCTCCTTCGTCGCGGCGATGCGGTTCAGTTCGGTCTCCCGCTCCCGCCCGATGACCTCCAGCAGCCGGTCCTTCTCGATGCGCTCGTTCTCCACCGCGATGACCCGTTCGCGGTTCTTCTGCGCGACGGTGACCTCCCGGGCCTGGTTCTCCCGCTGGATGCCGAGCTGTTCCTCGGTGCGGATGAACGCGCTCTGCGCACCGAGCCGCTCCTCCTCCTGCACCCGGGCGGTGGCCGACTCCTCGCGTGCCCGCAGCGTCTCGACCTCGCGGCGCTGCTTGATCTCGGCCTCGGCCTGCCGGCGCTCCAGCTCCAGGATGGTCTCCCGGGCATCGACGTCCTGGCGGGTGATCTCCTTCTGCTCGGTGCGCTGGAACTCGTTGGTCCGCACGTGCTCGATCGCCGTCAGTTCGGTGATCTTCCTGATGCCCTGCGCGTCCAGGATGTTGGCACCGTCGAGCTGAGCCATCGGGGTCTGCTCGAGGAAGTCGATGGCGGCGTCGTCGAGGTGGTAGCCGTTCAGGTCGGTTCCGATGACCCGGATGATCCGGTCCCGGAACTCCTCCCGCTTGGTGTAGAGGTCGACGAAGTCGAGCTGTTTGCCCACCGTCTTGAGCGCCTCGGAGAACTTCGCGGCGAAGAACTCCTGGATGGCGACCTTGTCGCTGGCGCGCTCCGTGCCGATGGACTGCGCGACCTTGATGACATCCTCGACGGTCTTGTTGACGCGCACGAAGAAGGTGATGTGGATGTCGGCCCGGATGTTGTCCTGACAGATCAGGCCCTCGCGGCCGGTCCGCCGGATCTCGATGGTCTTCACCGAGATGTCCATCGTCTCGGCCTTGTGCAGCACCGGCAGGACGACCGCACCGGTGAAGGTGACGTCGACCTTCTTCGTCTTGGAGATGATCAGCGCCTTCCCCTGTTCGACCTTGCGGAAGAGGCGGGTGACGACGAGGAGCAGGGCGATGGTGATGAGCAGGACAACGGCGACTAGCACACCGATGCCCAGGGAGATGGCGTCCATGAAGGTCCTTGGCGGCTGGTGAGAGGTACGAGGAGAGACGGGCGCGCCCCATGCGCGCACGCGGAACCAGGCCCGGGGCCCGGAGTGTGGGAATGCGGGTCAGGCGGCCTCGCGCGGCAGCGGGTGCGGGGCGAGCGCCGCGTCGTAGGGCGAGACCCAGAAGAACTCGCCCTCGGCGTCGTACGCGTAGAGGAGTCCCGTACTGCCGGAGGTGAACACCTCAGCGGGTGCGGGCCGCCCCACCGGTCGGCGTACCTGCACGATCGCGGTCGAGCCGTCGTCCGCCGCGACCTCCGCCTGCCCGAAGTCCGAGCTGACACAACCCGTGCGGATCGTGCAGATCTGACCCACGAAGTCCTGGCGCGACGGGGGAGGTTGTGCCGGGAAGCACCGACGGAGACAGCGGACGAGCAGGCGCACCGCACCCCAGGCGGTCAGCAGAGCCCCCACCAGCACGGCGACGTGGAGAGCGGCCCGCGGCGTGCCGGTGGCGCCGGCGCGCAGGACCAGGAGGGACCCGGTGAGGCCGGTGAACCAGGAGATGACGACGAACAGCGACACCGACACCGCCACCGGAACACCGTCGAAGCCGACGGCCTCGGCGTCGAGGTCGGTGTCGAAGGAGTCGTGCCCGACCGCTCCGGCCAGCACGAGCAGCCAGAAGCAGACGACGACCACCAGTGCGGCGCCGAAGAGAACGGCCGGGAAGGCGAGTGCTGCGGAAATGAATTCGGTCATCGGGCCCACCCCCTGCGACGCCTGCGCTGCTGTACGGTCCGGGAGGTTGAAGGGACTTCGGGGGCACCGGCGCCGCGAGGCCGTGCTCGGCCCCGCAGCAACCGGTTCCTTCCCCCGTGATCCCCCGTGATCCCCCGTTGTTCCCCCGTGTGTTGCTGAACAGATCATGTCAGCCGGGGACGCCGGGTGCATTGCCGTGTTCCGGCAGAGTTCGCCGGGTCTGCCTGCCGGGCGACGGCACCGCGCCGCGTGCGCCGGCGGGGTGAACAGTGTGAGTGACGTGACGAGGAGAATGCTGTGGCGGAGCCCGAGATCCCCGAGGAGTTCCTGGCCGGCTACGCCCGGATCCTGTCCGAGGTGGCGGACACCGGCCGCCGGCTCACGCGTGACGAGCTGGAGACCCGGCGCACGCTCGGCCGCGAGGCCGCTGAGGCGGGGCACCAGCTGCGGGCCCTGGTGAGTCTGCACCTCTCAAAGACCCGCGCGGCCTGGCCGGTCACGGGCTCCGGGGCCGGTCCCGTCGGCACCGACGCGGTACTGGGTGCGGTGGAACAGGCGGTCGACGCCTTCGCGGAGGGCTTCGAGCGGGCGCAGCGCCTCACGGTGCGGCGCGAGGAGGCGGCGCGGCGGGAGTTCATCGACGACCTGCTGTACGGGCGCAGTGACCTGGGACGGCTCGCGGAGCGGGCAACCCGCTTCGGGCTGCGGCTCTCGCGGGCCCACGCCGTGGCGGTGGCCGCGGGCCCCGAGGCGTACACCGAGTCGGACGCAGTGCCGCGCGCTGTGGAGGCTGCCCTGTTCGCGCGCTTCAGCGGCCGGAAGATCCTGGTCACCACGAAGGACGGGCGCATGGTCTGCATAGCCCCCGGCAGTCAGCCGGACGTCCTGAGGTACTTCGCGAAGCAGGCGCACGCCGCGACCGACGGCGGCCAGGTCGCGGTGGGCCGCCCGCACCGCGGCCCCGGCGGGGTCGTCCACTCCTACGACGAGGCGCTCGACGCCCTGGACCTGGCGAAGCGGATGGCCCTCGACGACCCGGTGCTGTACGCGAGCGACCTGCTGGTCTACCCGGTGCTGACCAGGGACCGTCAGGCGATGGCCGACCTGGTGCGCAGCGAGCTGGGCCCGCTGAGGGAGGCGAGGGGCGGTGCGGAACCGCTGTTGCGGACGCTGTCCGTCTACTTCGACGCGGGCTGTGTCGCGGCGGAGACGGCCCGGCGCCTTTCGCTGAGCGTGCGCGCCCTGACCTACCGGCTGGAGCGGATACACCAGTTGACCGGATCGGATCCCACCGACCCGATGCACCGCTACAAGCTGCAGACGGCCGTGATCGGGGCGCGGCTGCTGGACTGGCCCGCGCGGGAGCTGTGACGCGCGGCGCCGGCCAGACGGGCCCGGGCCGCGGAAGCGTGCGAGGCGCCGGTGCGTACGGCCCGTGAATCCGGGCCGTACGCCGTGGGCGCGGTTCTACAGGTCGAACTCGTGCGGCGGCAGGTCGAGCGCGAAGCACGCCTCCCGGACGACGGCCTGCTCGGACTTGTCGAAGTCGCCGTCGGCGCCGCCGATGACGATGCCGATCTGGATGACGGCGCGGGCCTCGGCGGGCTTCTTCCTGGCCTTGCCGATCTCCTGGAGCACGCTGACCTTGCCGAAGGCGAAGTCCGCGGTCAGCTTGTCCACGTAGTCGTTGAACCGGCGCTGCAGATCGTCCGCCGGGAAGTTCCGCAGCACCTCGTTGCCTGCGATCAGCGAGGCGACGCGCTGCCGCTCGGACGGGTCGATGGAGCCGTCGGCCGCCGCCACGAGGGCGCACATGGCCATGCTCGCGTCCCGGAACGCCCCGCTCTTGAGGTCGTTCTTCTTCGCCTCCAGCTGCGTCTGCATCGTCGACGCGGATTCCTTGATCCGATCCCAAAGGGCCATGACGTCTCCATACGTAGCGTTGCCTGTGATGCGGGAACCAGTCGCACTCTACAACTGTGTAGAAGTCGGCAGGGGCGGCAGTCCGCCGGGGCGGGCACCGGCCACCGGCGGGCCACGCGCCGGTGGCCGTCCGACGCCGACGGCCCCGGGGCGGGTGCCCCGAGGCCGTGACGGTAGTGCGGGATCGCTCCGGCAGGTCCGCCGGAGGTGGCTCTCAGCCGGATTCGCGCCCGGCGTGCTCCGGAGTCAGGTCGTCGTGCGAGGGCATCGGGTCGTCGCGTGTGACGGCCTGCTTCTGCCTCTTCCCGGCCAGCGCCGCCTGCAGCCTGGAGGCGACCGGTTCCGTCCACCGGGCGGTGAGCGGCCCGGCGATCACCAGGATCAGGACGTACGCCGTCGCGATGGGCCCGATCCGCGGCTCCGTCGCCACGGCCAGACCGGCGATGACGATGGAGAACTCCCCGCGCGCGACGAGCGTGCCGCCCGCGCGCCACCGGCCCCGCGGCCCGATCCCGGCCCGCCGGGACGCGTACCAGCCCGTGCCGATCTTCGTGAAGACCGTGACGATCGCCAGCAGCGCCGCCGGGAGCAGCACGGGCGGGATCTCCGCCGGATCGGTCGACAGCCCGAAGAACACGAAGAAGACGGCGGCGAACAGGTCCCGCAGCGGCGTCAGCAGCTTGCGCGCGCCCTCGGCGACCTCGCCGGACAGGGCGATGCCGACCAGGAACGCGCCGACTGCCGCCGACACCTGGAGCTGCTGCGCCACACCGGCCACCAGCACGGTGAGCCCGAGCACGACGAGCAGCAGCATCTCCGGGTTGTCGGAGGACACCGCCCGGCTGATGAGCCTGCCGTGGCGCAGCGCGAGGTACAGCACGAACCCGACGGTCCCGAGCGCGATCAGCAGCGCGATGCTGCCGCCCGCCAGGCCGACGCCGGCCAGCATCGCGGTGAGCAGCGGCAGATAGACGGCCATGGCGAGGTCCTCGATGACGAGCACCCCGAGGATCACGGGCGTCTCGCGGTTGCCGAGCCGCCCCATGTCGGTCATCACCTTGGCGATCACGCCCGACGACGAGATCCAGGTGACCCCGGCCAGCGCGACCGCGCCGACGGGTCCCCACCCGAGCACCAGGCCGGCGATGGCACCGGGCGTCGCGTTGAGCACGAAGTCGACGACTCCGGACGGGTACTGCGTCTTGAGGCTGGTGACGAGTTCCGATGCGCTGTATTCGAGCCCGAGGAGCATCAGGAGCAGGATGACGCCGATCTCCGCCCCGATGGCGGTGAACTCCTCGCTCGCGCCGAGGGGCAGCAGACCGCCCTCCCCGAACGCGAGCCCGGCGAGCAGGTAGAGCGGGATCGGCGAGAGACCTATGCGCCCGGCGAACCTTCCGATGATGCCGAGCCCCAGAATGACGGAGCCCAGCTCCACCAGCAGTGCGGTTGTGTCGTGCACGGTCAGCCCTCCGCGATGATCTCGGAAAGCGTGTCCACGCCCTCACGCGTTCCGACGACTACGAGCGTGTCCCCGATGGCCAGCCGGAAGTCCGGGCCGGGCGACGGGTGCGCGCTGTGCGTGCGCAGGACGGCGACGATCGACGCCCCGGTCCTCATCCGCGCCCGGGTGTCCCCGAGCAGGCGCCCGCCGTACGGTGAACGGGTCCCGAGCGGGATGTGCTCGGTGACCAGGTCGATGCCCTCGGTCCGCACGGCGTCGATCGGCGCCGCGTCGATCAGGTGCGCGAGCCCGGTTGCCTCGGCCGTGGTCAGGGGCACGGAGAGCACGCACGAATCGGGGTCGTCCTGTTCGTAGAACCCGAGGAACCGTCGCCCGTCGTGATGCACGACGACCGAGATGTGCTGGCCCGACTCCGTCGTGTAGTCGTACTGGACGCCGACTCCTGGCAGCGATGTGCGGTGGGTTCCCATGACTTCCTCCCGAGGAGCACGCAGCGGCAGGGCGACGCTTTTGGTCATCTCTTTAGCTGCCCATTACCCTAACCGGGGCCGGCCCGGGGCTGCCGGGCACAGGAAACAGGGCTCCGGGCACGGCGGAGCCGCCGGTGCGGCGGCATGGTCGTCCGCCGTGGCCGACTTGGAGGACTTCGACTTCAAGGCGTTCGTCGTCGACGGCGGCCACCAGGTCTGCCACGAGTGCTCCCCGGTGCGGGACGGCGAGGACGCGCTCTTCGGCATCCACTCGCTCGACGACCTGGCACTGCACGGCGGACCTCACGCGCGTCTTCGGCGCGGAGCTGATCACGGTTGCCGGCCGGAGCGTACTCTTCGCGGCCCGCGGGCGTCACCGTAGTCGGCAGCCGAGTCCTTCCGGCTGAGCGGCTCCGGCCGCTGAGCCCTTCCGTCCGGTGTCAGGCGGGCCCGCGACCGGGCCGGGCCGCGGCACCCGAGCGGTACCGCGGCCCGGCCCGGGTGGTGTCAGTCCTTGATCTCGATCTTCTCGCCGTTGGCGGCGGGGGACGGGACCACGGCCGGCGGGGCGGTTCCGGCCGTCTTGGCCTGGAGGTTCTTCAGCAGCGCGCCCAGGTCCACACCCGTGGTGGAGTTGAGGAGTTCGATCCCCTGCGCGACGTTGTCGGTGACCGTCCGCGACAGCTGGCTGGCACCGTCCGTCGAGATGACCGTCATCTTGTCGATCGCGCTCAGCGGCTCGGCCGCCTTGGCGACGACCTGGGGGAGCACCTCGACCAGCATCTGCAGGACGGCCGCGTCACCGTACTGTTTGAAGGCGTCCGCCTTCTTCTGCATGGCCTCGGCCTCGGCGGCGCCCTTCGCGGCGATGGCGGCGGCCTCGGACTCACCCTCGATGCGTACGGCGTCGGCGAGGGCCGAGCGGTGCAGCTTCTCGCCCTGGCCGGTCAGACGGGACCGCTCCGCGTCGGCCTCGGCCTCCTTGACCTGCGCGATGCGGCGGGCTTCGGCCTCCTGCTCCGCGCGGTAGCGGGCGGCGTCGGCGGGCTTGCGGACCTTGGTGTCGAGCTCGCGGTCGGTCAGGGCCGCCTGGCGCTCGGCGACCTTCTCCTGCTCGGTGAGCACCTCCTGCTGGCGGGCGGCTTCGGCGAGGGGGCCCGCGGCGTTGGCCTTGGCCGCGGCGGCCTCGGTCTCGGCCTTGATCTCGGCCTGCTTGAGGTAGAACGTCCGCTCGGCGATGGCGATCTCCTCGGCGGCCTTCAGCCGGGCCTGCTCGGACGCCCGCCGGGCGATGGCCTCGGCGATGTCGGCCTCCTGCTTGGCGCGCGCGGCCTCCGGGCGGCCGAGGTCCTCCAGGTAGGAACCCTCGGTGGTGATGTCCTGGATCTGGAAGGCGTCCAGGATGAGGCCCTGGCCGGAGAGGCTGGCCTCGGCCTCTTCGGCGACCTGGCCGGCGAACGCGGCACGGTCGCGGATGATGTCCTCGACGGACATGCGGCCGACGATGGCCCGCAGGGCACCGGAGAGCACTTCCTGGGTGAAACCGACGATGCCGTTCTGCTGCTGGAGGAAGCGCTGGGCCGCGGCCCGGATCGCGTCCTCGCTGCCGCCGACCTTGACGATCGCGACGCCTTCGAGGTTGGACTTCACGCCTCGCAGGGTGACGGCCCCCCGCACGGCGACGGGAATGTGCCGGCTGGAGAGGTCGAGGGTGAACTTCTGCTGGACGAAGGGCACGACGAAGACGCCGCCGCCCACGACGACCTTCTGGCCGCTGTTGTCGATGCTGGTGCGGCCGGTCACCGGATCGGTGGACTTCTTGCCGCGGCGCCCGGTGATGATGAAGGCCTGGCTGGGGCCCGCGACCTTGTAACGGGTGATCACGGCGAGGGCCAGAAGAACGACAAGTGCGACGATGCCGATGACGGCGATCACTACTGGACTCATGAAGGTGTCCCCCCTGCCCCCCGACGGGACGGCAGTGTGCTCGGTTGTGCGAGTTCCGGACTGGCGTGCTGGCTCGGTGGTGTCAGCGCTCGACGGGGCGCACGGTGACCGAGGTGGTGGAGAGCGTGGCCTCCACCCAGATCTCGGCGCCGCGTTCGACCGGCACGGCGCTCTTCGCGGAGAACTTGACGGTCTGGCCCGCGAGTCGCAGCAGGACCTCGCCGTAGCCGTCGGCGGGAATCGGTGTGACCACCGATCCCGATGTGCCGATGAGATCGGCGCCGCGCGGTGTGGCGGTGGTCTGATCCCGCATCAGGGCCTGGCTGAACTTCCAGGTCAGCCAGGCCGCGACGATGCCGGCGCCGGAGCCCGCCACGAGAGCCACGGGGAGGCCGGCACCGGTGGTGCCGAGCACGATCGCACCGCCGAAGCCGAGCATCGAGAGGAAGCCGGCGACGACGGGCAGCGAGAGCAGGCCGTCGAAGAAGCCGTTGAGCAGTCCGCCCAAGGCGTCGCCCAGGAGCCCTTCGAGGATCCCGTCGAAGATCAGGGACAGGGTCAGAAGCGCGATTCCCGCAATGCCGAGACCGAGAAGAACGGTCACGCGATCACTCCCCCGGTGCCGCTGTTCCCGCGAAACGTTTCCGTCGAACTGCCTGAATGGTCCCATGCCGGATCCCGCGGTGGTACTGCCGGAGTCCGGCAGTTTTCAGCGAGTTCCGATGCCGGAGAGCTGACCGGCGAGCGTGTCCAGCGACTGGAACGTGGCGCCGAGCAGAGCGACGTGCTTCCACCTGAGCACCCCGTCCGGGCCGATCAGGAAGACGGAACGGCGCACGCCGATGCCGGGCGCCGCCACTCCGTACGCCCGGGCGGTCTCCCGTGCCTCGTCGGCCAGCAGCGGCATGCGCAGGCCGTGGCCGCGGGCGAAGTGCTCATGACTGTCCACACCCTGTGGACTGATCCCCCAGACCTCCGCGTCGAGGCCCTCGAAGGTCTCGAGGCCCGAGGAGTAGGAGCAGAGCTGCTTCGTGCAGACGGCCGTGTTGTCGCCGGGGTAGAAGGCGAGCACGACGGCCCGGCCGCGGGCGGCGGAGAGTGCGTAGTCGGCCCGGGCGAAGGTGTCGTCGGTGAGCACGCCGCCCGGAAGCGTGAAGTCGGGGGCGGGCCGGCCGGTTCGGGGTCCTGACGCCATGTCGGCGCCTCCTTTGCTCGCGTACGGGAAGGGGTCCATGCGTCCTACGGTGAACGGCACTTCCCCCGCATAGACACGTCCGACCCATCCGCAGGCCGACCCGCACCGAATACGGGGAGAACGCGGGGCGCCGCCCCGCACCCCGATCCGGAGGTACGTGTGGCCGAACGACCGCCGTCCGCAGCGGTGCTCATCCTCCACGGCGGCTACGAGACGGGCCTGGCGGCACCCGCGCCGGGGGCTCTCAACCTGCCCGGCCTGCGCATGCTGCCGGTATCGCGCGCGGTGTCCAACGCGGTCCGCGGCGACTCCGGGGTGCGCGTGCAGCGCGTGCGGTACACGCACCGGGGCTGGAACGGTGCGCGGAAGGACCCGCTGCACGACACCGTGCGCGTGCTGGACGACCTCCGTCGCGAGGCGGGTGACATCCCGGTCGTCCTCCTCGGACACTCGATGGGAGCCCGCGCCGCCCTGCACGCGGCCGGCCACCCCCTGGTCCGCTCGGTGGTGGGCCTCGCCCCCTGGTGTCCGCCGGGCGACCCGGTGACACAGCTGGCCGGCCGCGACGTCGTCCTGCTGCACAGCACCCGGGACCGGGTGACCAGCCCTCTGGCGTCCCAGTCCCTCACGGCCAGGGCCCGCCGCGCGGGCGCCCGTACCTGCCTGGTGACCATCCCCGGCAGCGACCACGCGATGATCCGCCGCGCCCCGGCCTGGCATCATCTCGCGGGACTGCTCGTGACCGGTCTGCTGGGGATGGAGCCGGTGCCGGAGCAGGTCGGGGCGGCGCTGGATCTGCCTCCCGGGGCGCCCGTCTCGGAGGGGACGCTGTCGCTGGACGGGCTTGACGCCGGTGCGTCGCGGTCACGGAGATGCGGGGCGGCGCGCGGCGACAGACGATGAGGATCCGGGTGCCGGACCGCCCGTGAAGGGCCGAAGGCTCCGCACCCGCCGGGCAACGATCCGTCTGGAGGCTCCGTTGCAGGCCGAAGAGCATGCCGCCCCGCCGTCCTTCGACGTGACAGTGACGGCCGGTCTCGTCGGGGGCAGCCCGGCCGGAGTAGCGGTGTTCGACACCGAGCTGCGTTACGTCTACGTGAATCAGGCACTAGAACAGCTCAACGGTGTGCCGGCCGCCGCGCACCTCGGCAGGACCATGGCCGAGGTGCTGCCCGAGGTCGACGGGCGGACCGACCTGATGAGCCAGGTCCTGACCGACGGGCGGTCCCGCGAGTTCACCACCAGCGGCCGGACCTGGGCGGACTCCGCCGTGCGCCGCAGGTACTGGAGGGTCGCCTGCCACCGCGCCGAACGGGACGGGCGCGTGCAGGGCCTGGTCTCGATCGCCCAGGAGATCACGGCCACCAGAACCCAGCACGAGGAGCTGGAGCGCGCCCGGAGCTATCTGACACTGCTGGACACCGCCGCCGTCAGCATCGGAACGACGCTCGACGTGGAGGCGACCTGCCAGGAACTCGCCGAGTTCGTGGTGCCGGTCATGGCCGACGTCGCCATGGTCGAGACGATTCCCGCGGAGGACGGGCACCCGAGGCGCGAGCCGCCCCCCGGAGTGCTGCGGCTGCGGCGGTCGGGGGTGGCCGCCGTCCCCGGACTCGCCGACCTGGTGGACCGTTTCGGCGGCGCGGGGGTGGACGTCGAGTACCAGGAAGGCACCGCGGTGCCCCGTTGTCTGGCGGCCGACCAGCCGGTCATCGAGGACCTGGCGGGAGACGAGCAGCTCATCCGTTCGCTGCTCACCCCGGAGCGGTTCGCCGCCTACCGGGCCATCGGGCTCCACTCGGCGGTCGTCGTACCGCTCACGGCGCGCGGACGTCCGCTGGGGGCGCTCACTCTCCTGAGGGCCGGGGGTTCGCCGCCCTTCACCGAAGGGCTGGACGTCGTCGTCGCCAGGACCCTCGCCGGCCGTGCGGCCGTGGACGTGGACCACGCGCACCGCTACACGCACGAGCACCACGTCGCCCGGGAACTCCAGCGGTCCTTGCTGTCCGAGCCGCAGGGGCCGGACCGCGGCATCGAGATCGCCTCCCTCTACCTGCCCGCGGGGGTCGGCGCGGTCGTGGGCGGGGACTGGTACGACGCCATCCCGCTCCAGGGGGGACGCCACCTCAAGGTGATGGGCGACGTGATGGGCCATGGGGTGGAGGCCGCTGTCGCCATGAGCAACTACCGCTCGATGCTGCGGATCATGGCCGACGACGACCAGCCGCCCCACCGCATCCTCGAGCGGCTCGACAAGGCGGTCGAGCGGTCCGGCCTGGACCGGGCGGCGACCTGCCTGGTCGCGGTCGTCGACCGGCGGCGGGGCGTCTGCGAAGTGGCCAGCGCCGGACATCCGCCGCCGGTCTTCATCGACCCCGGGGCGCCCCGGGCGCGCGTGGCACGGGTGCCCGTAGGGCCCCCGCTGGGCACGGGCGTGGGCGGGTACAGGACCGCGGTCGTGCCGTGCGGCCCCGGGACGGTGCTGTTCATGTACACCGACGGTCTCGTCGAACGCAGAGGTGAGGACATAGACGTGTCGATCCAGCGGCTCGCCGGGCTCACGATGCCGGCGAGCGGGCGGCTCGAAGACCTGCTGGACGAGATCGTGGACCGTTTCGCGGACGCTGCCGAGGACGACATCGCCGTACTCGTCTCACGGAGCCGCGACCACTGAAACGCGAGCTCCGCGCTGAGGCGCTGTCGGTGGCGGATGCGAGTATCCACCGCATGGAACCTCTCCTGCTCACGGACGTCGAGGCCGCAGTCCGCGCCGGCTGGGACGCGGACACCACCACGCCCGAGTACCGGTCGCGCTGGAGCGCGGACAATCCCGCGCGGGACCAGTGCGGGGTGACCGCCCTGGTGATCCACGACCTGCTGGGCGGCGAGCTGATCCGGGGCGAGGTGAGCGTGGGCGGCGAGCGCGTCGACTTCCACTGGTGGAACCGTCTGGGCATGGGCATCGAGGTCGACCTGACCCGGGAGCAGTTCGAGGTGCACGAGACCGTCTCCGGCGGCGTGGTGATCGAGCGGCCGGCCGAGATCGTGCGCCTGCGCGCGGAGTACGAGCTGCTGCGCGACCGGGTGCTGGAGCGGCTGAGGGCGCGGGCACGTGACGAGGCGCCGGACCCGGTGGCCTGATGGCTGCGGGTCGGGGCGGTCCTTTCCGGGCGGTCCCTCCTGGACGGCCCACCGGATCGGGGGCCGTGGGGGTCGCGGCCATGGTCAGTGGCCTCGGTCAGGCGGTCTGCTTCCGGGAGCGTCCGCGCAGCCGGCGCAGGATGAGCAGGGCGGACGTGACCAGGGGCAGCAGCCCCGCGAGGGCGTTCGCCGTCGTCAGCCTGTCCTGGTCGCCCCGTGTCCTGCGAAGCTGCTTGAGGGAGCGCAGGACCGCGAACGCGCTGCTGCCCAGGCTGAGGATCAGACCGGCCTTGGAGTTCGTGGGTGTCCTGGGCATCTGGGTGCCTCCCGGTGGCATCGCTGCACGGCCCCCTGTCCACGTAACCGGGTCGGGGGCGGGTCCGCAATCGGGGCCGGATGTCACGGCAGCCGGGTGTGGGCGTCGCGGGCGCACGTGAAGTAGCCCTTCACGACGGGGGATGCGTGAAGGGCTACGCGTGAAGTATGACCGTTCGAGGGTCCGCCGACAACTGACCGGTCGGTCAGCGCTGTTGGGCCGGTCACGTTGTCGCGAGCCGTGTCATGAGGGTGTCGTGCGGCGAGCGGTGACGTGCGGGCGGCGCGGGAGCAACGGAAACCTCCTCCGGCCGCAATAGACATGACCTACCACTACACCTAGGGTTTCTTGTGCAGCCAGGCCATATCGAGGGCCGGTGCACAGCAGAAGAGGTGCAGATGACCCCGGAGTCCCCGTCGCATGCCACGGACCGTCTCGACGACGACGACTACCCCGCGTACACCATGGGGAGAGCCGCGGAGATGATCGGTGCGACACCGGGCTTCCTCCGTGCCATCGGTGAAGCCCGACTGATCACGCCCCTGCGCTCGGAAGGCGGCCACCGCCGCTACTCGCGCTACCAGCTGAGGATCGCGGCGCGCGCCCGCGAGCTCGTCGACGGCGGTACGCCCATCGACGCGGCGTGCCGCATCGTCATCCTGGAGGACCAGCTCGAAGAGGCCCTTCGTCTCAACGAGACGCTGCGGCGGCCCACGGCAGGCGGCGGCGCCGATTCCTGACCGACGTACCGGCGTATATCTGTTTCGGTCGGCACAGAAATACGCGCAATGGCCGGTGAGGGTTTATGTCGTGTGCGGATCACTGCCGCGCCAGTGATATGGCGTACAGCTCGCACGTGCCCGAATCGTGCTACGGTTGATCTCAGTTGCAGTTGTGGTTCCCAAAACTTCAAGTGCTCTCGCCGTTTTCACTCCGGCGGGTGCTCTTTTGTATTTCCGGTCTCTTCCGGACGGGGCAATCATTTGCGGCGACGGAGGGCTCGCACAGTGCGGGCCCTCGGGCAACGCCCCGAAGGAGATATGACATGGCTACTGGCACCGTGAAGTGGTTCAACTCGGAAAAGGGCTTCGGCTTCATCGAGCAGGAGGGTGGCGGCGCTGACGTCTTCGCCCACTACTCGAACATCGCCTCCTCCGGCTTCCGTGAGCTGCAGGAAGGCCAGAAGGTGAACTTCGACGTCACGCAGGGCCAGAAGGGCCCGCAGGCCGAGAACATCACCCCCGCCTGATCACTCGGGCGTACGGCGCAGCTGGGGCCCGCACCTTGGGGTGCGGGCCCCAGCTCGTTGTGTTTTTCCGGCCGCGACCGGTCTCGTTGCGGCCGTGAGGTAATTCCGGGTGTGCGCAGTTCGTGCGCACCGGTTATCTGCAGTCATATGGAGTGCCGATTCCGGCTGGTTGATCCGGCGGACGGGCTTCGTTATTCGATATTTCATCGGCTCGTTCTTGCGATTCTTGGCGCCGTACATGGCTGCAGCCGCCCGGAAAGAATCCCTCGACACGTGCCATTCGAGGGAAAGGTTCTCCATTGAACCGCGATCGCACATCTCGCACTGACGACCGATTCTCCCGGACGCGCTCCGGCGGATCCTCAGGTGGAAGCCGCACGGCGAACGGATTCCGTTCGGCGGGCTCCGGCCGGCAGGGCGCCACAGGCGGCTACCAGGGCCGTTCCGGCGCGCCGAAGCGTTCCGGCGGCTACGGCCGCCGCTCCTCCGCCGTCACGGGTGAATTCGCCCTGCCGGTGACCATCACCCCGGCCCTGCCGGCCGCGGAGACCTTCGCGGACCTCGACATGCCGGAGCCCCTGCTGGCGGCGCTGACCGCCGAGGGCGTGTCCGTGCCGTTCCCGATCCAGGCGGCCACCCTGCCGAACTCGCTCGCCGGCCGGGACGTCCTGGGCCGTGGACGTACGGGTTCGGGAAAGACGCTCGCCTTCGGCCTGGCCCTGCTGGCCCGGACCGCCGGCAACCGCGCCGACGCCCGCCGCCCGCTGGCCCTGGTGCTGGTCCCCACCCGTGAGCTGGCACAGCAGGTGACCGACGCCCTGACGCCTTACGCCCGGTCCCTCAAGCTCCGGATGGCCACCGTCGTCGGTGGCATGTCGATCGGCCGCCAGGCCAGCGCGCTGCGCGGCGGCGCCGAAGTCGTGGTCGCCACCCCGGGCCGGCTCAAGGACCTCATCGAGCGCGGCGACTGCAAGCTCGACCGGGTCGCCATCACCGTCCTCGACGAGGCCGACCAGATGGCCGACATGGGCTTCATGCCCCAGGTCACCGAGCTTCTCGATCAGGTCGGCCCCGACGGCCAGCGCATGCTGTTCTCGGCCACCCTCGACCGCAACGTCGACCTGCTGGTCCGCCGCTACCTGCACGACCCGGTCGTCCACTCCGTGGACCCCGCGGCCGGTGCGGTGACGACGATGGAGCACCACGTGCTCTACGTCCAGGGCGCGGACAAGTACGCCACGACCACCGAGATCGCCGCCCGTGAAGGCCGGGTGATCATGTTCCTCGACACCAAGCACGCCGTGGACAAGCTCACCGACCACCTGCTGAACAGCGGTGTGCGTGCGGCCGCGCTGCACGGCGGCAAGTCGCAGCCGCAGCGCACCCGCACCCTGGACCGGTTCAAGACGGGCCACGTCACCGTGCTCGTCGCCACGAACGTCGCCGCCCGCGGCATCCACGTCGACAACCTCGACCTCGTCGTCAACGTCGACCCGCCGAGCGACCACAAGGACTATCTGCACCGCGGCGGCCGTACCGCACGCGCCGGGGAGTCCGGCAGCGTCGTCACGCTGGTGCTGCCCAACCAGCGCCGCGAGATGACACGCCTGATGGCCGACGCCGGGATCACTCCGCAGATCGCCCAGGTCCGCTCCGGCGAGGCCGAGCTCAGCCGCATCACCGGAGCCCAGGCGCCCTCGGGCGTCCCGGTCACGATCACCTCGCCGGTGACCGAGCGCAAGGGCGGCGGTTCCGGTCCCCGGAGCCGGCGTGGCGCGCGCCCGGGTCAAGGCCGTCGTTCCAACGCCAACACGGCTACTCCGCAGGCACGCGCCGCGGCGGTACAGCGTCGGTCCAACAAGGCCGCGTAGTCACGGACGGCCGCCCGGCCGATCCTTTCCGGCATTCTCTCCGACCTTGTTGAGGCACCATGCGCTGTGTCATCGCCCGCTTCCCGTTCGATCTGTTCAAGAACGAGGTCGAGGCCTCGATGAAGGGCATCAAGCCCGAGCCCGTCACCGGTGACGCGGTGGTCATCGCCCGTCGTGTCTACCCCGTCAAGCAGGTGGGCGAGATCATCACGCGGCAGGACCGTCGTGACTTCAGCGCGGCGGAGGTGACCAGGGCGCTGTCGCGCCTCGGCTTCACCTGCCGCCCCGCGGAGGTGCCCGCACCCGCGGTGCCCCTCACGCCGTTGGAGAACGCGTCGGCCCTGCTCGGAACCCCCGGCGACGTCTGAGTCCGCAGGCACCGCCCCTCCGCACCCCCGCGCCCGAAAGGGCCGGGGGTGCGGTGCGTCCGGGTGCCCCCGGAGCGGGGGTCAGGACGTCGGCACGGGTTTCCTGGCGCGGTCGAGCCGGGGCTCGACCGCGTAGCGGAAGGCGCGGCGCACGGGCGGCGTGCAGAGGAGGGTGACCATGGCGGCGGCGGCGACGGACACCAGGAGCCGGCCCGCGGGCCTGGAGACGAGCTCGGCGTCGAAGAGGTCCAGCTTGACCCGGTTCGTCCGTCGCTCATGGACTGGACCGCGTCCGGTAATCACGGGGCGGGCACGCTCCGACAGGGCAAAAACAGCACAAACGGTTGGTTACTGTCATATGTCGAGACCGGGGTGACTGTACGGGACGGCCAGGTCCGGGCCGCCGACGTACCCGGGTGCGGGCTGCGGGGCCGGGATCGCGCGGCTGTGGTCGCGGCCCCGCCGGCCTGCCAGACTGCGCGCATGAGCGATCTACTCAACGACAGAGTCGTCCTGATCACCGGGGCGAGCAGCGGTATCGGAGCGGCGGCGGCACGCGTGTTCTCCCAGGAAGGCGCGACGGTGGTCCTGGCTGCCCGCAGGGAGGAACGACTTGCCTCGCTGGTAGGGGAGTTGAAGGGCAAGGGGGCCACAGCGTCGTACGTCGTCTGTGATGTCACGGTCGCCGAGGACGCCGCCCGCGCTGTCGGCTTCGCGGTCGACACATACGGGCGTCTGGACTCGGCGTTCAACAACGCTGGCCTCGGCGGCGACCGAACTCCCCTGCATCTCATGGGTGATGACGTCTACGACGCGGTGATGGACGTGAACGTCCGCGGCGTCTGGAACAGTCTGCGGGCCGAGATAGCGGCGATGCTGCCGAACAAGGGCGGCTGTTCCATCGTGAACAACAGCAGTGTGGGCGGCCTGGTGGCCATTCCCGCCGCCGCCCCCTACATAGCGGCCAAGCACGCTGTCGTCGGTCTCACCCGGGCCGCGGCGGACGAGTACGCCCAACAGGGCATCAGGGTCAACGCCGTTGCGCCCGGAACCACGCGCAGCGAGATCACGGCCGACTGGTTCGGGCGCAACCCCGGGCTGGAGGAGATGGTCAACAGCCGTACACCGCAGGGCCGTACGGCCGAGCCCGAGGAGATCGCCAACGCCGTGGCGTGGATGCTCAGCGACCGGTGTCCCTTCCTCACGGGCACGGTCATGCCGGTGGACGGCGGCTTCATCAACCAGTGAGCCGCCGCCCGGCGGCCGTCAGCCGCAGGGACCGCTCAGCCGCCCCCGGAAGACCGACTGCCCGTCCTGGGTCGCGGTGACCAGGACCGAGGTCTCACCGGGGGCAGCCGAGGGGACGACCTCGACATCGATCCAGCAGGGGCGGTCGAACTCGGCGTACTGCTCGAACGCGCTGGTGACCGTGGTCGGTTCGAAGGGTCGCGGATACAGGGCGGCGTTCGCCGCCTGGCTCGCGGCCTCCATCAGGACGAGCCCCGGGACGTGGTCGACCGGGTGGTCGTACAGCAGGACGTTGTCGACGTCGTTGCGCAACTGCCAACGGTGGGAACCGTCGCCGGGTGCCAGGACCACATCGCTTGGGCCGGTTCGTCCGACGGTACGGGGGTCGAGCGCCGGGAGCGCCGGCCACTCGTTCCACCTGCCGGTGAGATGGCGTCCGCGGAGCCTGCGGTAGGCGGCCGGGGATATCCAACCGAATTCGGAGTCAGCCCGCGCCACCACCCTGTCACCCTGGAGGAGACGGACGTCCATGCCAAGTGAACTGACGCTCCGCCCCCTCTTCTTGGGGTCCATGACGGTTATCCCGACCGTGAGTGGAGAGGAGTCCCCGGGAGCGGCGCGAAAACCGGGGACGACGGTGAAGTCGAAGTAATGCAGCAGTGTTTGGCAGGCGAGCGGAACCTCGTACGACGCGTGCGCGACGACGAGACCGCTCTGCCGGATGGTCTGGGTGAGCACACGGGGGTCGTACGGAAGCCCCGCCGGGGGCTCCGGCCACCTCGCGGTGAGCGAGAATTCGCCATCCTCGAGACGCTGCCAGCCGGTGAGGAAGACCCCGTCCTCGCGGACGAGGTGCACATATTCCTTCGAAACCCTGTGCCGGTCCCCCGCGGCAGATCTTGGCATATACGGGACAACAGGTATCTCCGGCACGGTTCCCCCCCACGTACATGGCGCAAAATTGGCGTACCAGCGCTGATATGATACCGGCCCATCGGTACTTTTTGAACAGTCGTCAGGCAAGGTCAAAGGGAGCGCGAGTTGGCACGACAGCAACGGGCGATCCGCACGCGCAGAATCTTCCTCGAAGCGGCCGCCGAGGTCTTCGACGAGCACGGTTACGACGCTGCCACCATCGCCTCGATCCTCGATCGGGCCGGTCTCACGCGGGGCGCGCTCTACTTCCACTTCACGTCGAAGGAGGAGCTCGCCCGTGGGGTCCTCGAGGAGGCCGTGACCGCGGACGGGGTCACCCCGCAGACGTTCAAGCTCCAGGAATGGGTGGACACGGCCCTGCTGCTGGCCTACCGGTTGCCCAGAGAACCCCTGCTCAGCGCCTCGATCCGACTGTCCGTCGACCCCCGCGCGCGTGGCCTCTTCGGCACCCGCTGGCCCGACTGGATCTCCCTGGGCACGGAGATACTGACCGAGGCCAAGGAGCGCGGTGAGCTCCTCCCGCACGTGGACCCCGTCGCCACCTCCCGGCTCTTCGTCGGCGCGTGGACGGGCGTGCAACTGGTGACCGAGTCGATGGCGGAGCCGCCGGACCTGGTCGCCGAGATCTCCGCCCTGCTCGAACTGATCCTTCCGAACAACGCGGTTCCGGGCGTCCTGGCCAGGCTGGACACCTCCCCGCACCGTGCGGAACGCATCATCGAGGAGAGCCGGGCGGTCGCCGTCTCCTGACCGCTCCACGCGGCTGCGGGCCGGGCGGCCGCGATTCACCCGATCGGGTGCGCGCGCCTGCGAAGTAGCTGGTCAGCCCGCATGGTGGCCCTATGTGGCTTCGCCGAACAGTCGTGGGCGCCATGGTCGTCCCGCTGGCTTTCCTGGTCCTCAGGGACGCGCCGGTGCGGCTCGTCGCGCCCGAGCGGACCACCGCGAAGCCGGCGGTCCCGGCGGGAGCCCCGAGGCCCACGATCGTCACGCGGGCGCAGTGGCACGCCGACGAGGGCCTGGTGAAGGAGCACGCGGTGTACACCGGATCGGTGAAGGCGGTCTTCGTCCACCACACCGGGCACACCAACGGCTACGACTGCGCCGACGCCCCCAAGATGCTGCGGGCCATGGAGGAGGCGCACGTCCGGGGTGAGGGCTGGGACGACATCGGCTACAACTTCGTCGTCGACCGCTGCGGGACGATATACGAGGGCCGGGCGGGCGGGGTGGGGCGCTCGGTGCGCGGAGCCCACGCCACGGGGTTCAACGCGCACAGTGTGGGCATCGCGGCGCTGGGCACCTTCGGCCCCGGGGTGCCGGTGCCGAAGGCGCTCATCGAGGGGATCGCGAAGGTCGGCGCGTGGAAGCTGAGCCGGAGCATCGATCCGCAGGGCCACGTGCGGATGGTCTCGACGAACGACGACAGCCTGTACGACCGTGGCGAGGAGGTCTACCTCCATGCCGTGTCGGGTCACCGGGACACCTATCGGACGGACTGTCCCGGCGAAGCGCTCTACGGTCAACTACCCGCGATCCGTGCGGAGATGGCCCGGCTCCGGGAACCGAAGCCGGGCTCGTAGACCGCTGCCGCCGCTTACCGGGCGACGAACTGGGTGAGCACCGCCTGCACCTCGTAGATGTCGACGCCCTTGGTGAAGGTCTTCTGGATCGGGGTCGCACTGCCCGAGAGCCAGATCGACAGCTCGGCGTCGAGCTCGAACGTCCCGGCCGTCTCCACCGAGAAGTGCGAGATGCTCCGGTACGGGATCGAGTGGTACTCCACCTTCTTGCCCGTTATCCCCTGCTTGTCGACGAGTACGAGCCTGCGGTCGGTGAACAGGATCGTGTCACGGATCAGCAGATACGCGGCGTGCACCTGTTCGTCCTGCCCCAGGAGCCGTGCGTAGTCGCTCTGTGCCGCCTCGACGTCGACGGTGTGAGCGTTGCCGAACAGTGCCATGAAGGGGCCTCCACCCGAGTGAAAGTGCCGACGCCGAACGCGTCGGAACCAGGGGAAAAGAATATCGGAGGCTTATCTGTTCGTGCCCTCGCACACCTTCCGGAGCACAGCGGAGGAATACCGTCATGCCGGCATCACCCCTCGCCAAGCGGCCCGTCGAATCGGTGCTCGCCCTTCTGCTGGTCCTCCTGAGCGTGCTGGGCCTCGCCGGCCGCAGCGCGGCGGACGCGCCCGCCAAGGCCCCCGCCCAGGCGGCTCCCGCGCACGCCGTTCCCGCGCAGGCCGTCATCGCACCGACCGTCACCGCGGGCACGGACTGGGACCGCATCGCCAAGTGCGAGTCCAGCGGCCGCTGGAACACCAACACCGGCAACGGCTACCACGGCGGGTTGCAGTTCGCGCCCTCCACCTGGCGGGCCTACGGCGGCGGTCAGTACGCACCGCGCGCCGACCTCGCCACCAAGTCCGAGCAGATCGCGGTCGGTGAGCGCGTCGCCCGCTCGCAGGGGATGGGCGCCTGGCCCACGTGTGGACGACTCGGCGCCAACGGCACGTCAGGTTCCTCGTCGTCGAGCAGCTCCGACCGTGGTGACAGCGCACAGGCCACGCCGCAGCGTCAGTCGAGCGGTTCCTCCGGTGGCTCGTCCAGTGGCTCCTCGCACCGCACGGACGGCGGATCGTACGGCAGCACGACCGGTTCCTCGCACGGCGGCACGAACCACAGCTCCGCCGGCTCCTCCTCGTCATCGGGAAGCGCCCCCGCTGCTGAGCACCACTCCGAAGACCTTGCCGACTCCGAGTCCTACGTCGTCGAGTCGGGCGACTGCCTCTCCGCGATCGCCGAGCGCGCAGACGTGTCCGGTGGGTGGAAGGCGCTGTACGAGATGAACCGCGAAGTCCTGGACCAGGGACCGCACCTGATCTTCCCCGGTCAGCGCCTGCGCCTGAACTCCTGACCTGTTGCGGTCACGTCGCGTCACGTCCCGTCCGCGACGACCACGTCGTCACGGTGGCCTCCGCCTACCGAGGATGCAGGTATCCACGATGAACAGCGCACCGGACACGGCACTTCACGGACTACGCCCGTTCAGCCGCTCGTCTCCGACGGCCGCACCCTGCAGTCCCGGGACCCGAAGCCTGCCCCCACTCAGGGCCGATGCCCGGTGGCGGGAAGCGCGTCCACTCCTGAGTACGTCGGCACGCGCAAAGCCGGGACATGAGAGCCACGAGGCCGGCCGCATCGCCGCCCTCCCCTCCGCAGCCAAACCCTCGCGGCACGACAGTCGGCTCAGCAGGCCCGCTCAGCGACCGAAGGTGTGCGAGCCCCGCGTCACCCCGGACGTGTCCCCCGACCCGGACTCCGCCGTGTGTCTGTGGCACTCGGGGTTGTGGCACGGTCCCGGGCCCCAGTGGGGAACGAAGATCCCGAGGGTCTTGTGCCGCTCGATCACCGTCTCGACGGGCTGCTTGCAGGCCGGGCACGCGTACTCCGCCTGCCGGCCGGTCTGACGCTCGGTACTGCCCACATGTGCACGGTAAGCCCATAAGGGGTAAATCAAAACTTCTGCGACTCTTTGCCTGGTGACGCGAGAAGCGTGCCCAGGTGGAACCTGGTGCTGTCCCACGAACGGGAGCGAAGGCCTCGACGGAAGGACACCGGTCATGGCACGTGCTCCGTCACCGACCGCGGCGTCCAGAGGGCTGGGCCTCTCCGAGGTGCGTCCTCACGACCCGAGGGGGACGGGGACGGTGCGGTCCGTCGCGGCACGCATGGACGAGGTGATCACGCAAGGGCTGCGTACCCGTCCGGCCGCCGTCCGGCCCGGGGACACCCCGCAAGGCACCGCCGAGTCGCGGCGGCAGCACCGTGCGGACCTCGTGATCTCCGATCCGGGAGACCTCCTGATCACGGGGCTGGACTGATGGTGCGGGGCTGGATGTGGGAGTACGAGGGGTACGACCCGGAGAAGGAGCGCCTGCGTGAAGCCCTGTGCACCCTGGGGAACGGCTACTTCGCGACCCGGGGAGCCGCGCCGGAGACCCCGGCGGCCCGGTCGCACTATCCGGGTACCTACGTCGCGGGGTGCTACAACCGGCTGACCTCGTCCGTCCAGGGCCGGCAGGTCGAGAACGAGGACATGGTCAACCTCCCCAACTGGCTGCCGCTGCGCTACCGCATCCGCCCGGAGGGAGCCCGGCCCGGCCCCTGGCTGACCCCGGACCACACGTATTTGGTGGAGCACCGCCAGGCGCTCGACCTGCGCGGCGGGACGCTGACCCGCAGGTCCGTCTACCAGGACACCCGGGGCCGGCGGCTGACGGTGGCGCAGGAGCGGCTGGTGCACATGGGCGACCCCCATCTCGCCGCACTGCACACGGTGTTCGGTGCCGAGGGCTGGTCCGGCGAGCTGGAGGTGGAGGCGGGGATCGACGGCGACATCCGCAACAGCGGGGTCGCCCGCTACCGGGAGCTGGCCGACCGGCACCTCACCGGCTGGGAGACGGGCACCGAGCCGGACTCCATGGTGTGGCTGCGCTGCCGGACCGTGGAGTCGGACATCGGGATCGTGCTGGCCGCCCGTACCGTGGCCTCCTGCGGCCCCGAGCGCAACGGGGACCACCGGGCCGAACCGGTGCAGCAGCCGCGTGCCGTCCACCAGACGCTGCTGCTCCCCCTGGACCCGGACTCGGACGCGGTGGTCGACAAGACGGTCGCCCTCTACACCTCCCGCGACCCCGCGATCGGCAGCCCGCTGCACGCCGCGGTGACCGCCGTGTGCGAGGCGCCGGCGTACCACGGGCTGCTTGCCTCCCACCGGCGGGCCTGGGCGGACCTGTGGCTGCAGGCCAAGCTCGAAGTGCGGGGGGAGCCGGGGCGGATCCTGCGGCTGCACCTCTTCCACGTACTGCAGACCCTCTCGCCGCACACCGCGGAACTCGACGTCGGGGTGCCGGCAAGGGGGCTGCACGGAGAGGCCTACCGGGGGCACGTCTTCTGGGACGAGCTCTTCGTCCTGCCGTTTTTGAACCTGCACCTGCCGGAGGTCTCGCGGGGGCTGCTCGACTACCGGCACCGGAGGCTGCCCGCGGCGTGTGCCGCGGCGCGCGAGGCCGGCAGGCGAGGGGCGATGTATCCGTGGCAGAGCGCCGACGGGGGCCGCGAGGAGACCCAGGAGGTCCATCTGAACCCCCGCTCGGGGCGCTGGCTGGAGGACCGTTCGCGTCTGCAGCACCACGTCGGCTCGGCCGTGGCGTACAACGTGTGGCAGTACTGCCAGGCGACCGGCGACACGGAGTACCTGTACTCCAAGGGCGCCGAGATGATGCTGCAGATCGCCCGCTTCTGGGCGGACAGCGCCGAGTGGGACGACTCGCTGCGCCGGTACCGCATCCGGGGTGTCGTCGGGCCCGACGAGTACCACGACGCGTATCCGGACGCCGAGTCCGCGGGCCTTGACGACAACACGTACACGAACGTGACGGCCTCCTGGGTGCTGGCGCGGGCCGGTGAGATCTTCCACGACCTGCCCGCGACCCGTCGTCGGCAGCTCCTCGACGTCATCCGGCTCGACCCCGACGAGCTAGACCGCTGGGAGGACGTGTCCCGACGGCTGTACGTGCCCCATCACCGCGGCGTCGTCAGCCAGTTCGCCGGATACGGCGACCTGGCCGAGCTGGACTGGGACGGCTACCGGCGGCGGTACGGGGACATCCGCCGACTCGACCGCATCCTGGAGGCGGAGGGCGACACCGTCAACCGCTACCAGGCGTCCAAGCAGGCCGACGTGCTCATGCTCGGCTACCTCTTCTCACCGAGGGAACTGGCCGCGATCTTCCGGCGGCTCGGCCACGAACTCGACGACGAGGCATGGCGGAAGGCCGTCGACTACTACGCGGGGCGCACCAGTCACGGCTCCACCCTCAGCTCCCTCGTCCACGCCTGGGTACTTGCGAGGGTCAACCGCGACGAGGCCTGGCGATACTGCGAGGAGGCGCTGATCGGCGACGTGGCGGACATCCAGGGCGGTACGACCGAGGAGGGCATCCACCTGGGGGCGATGGCCGGCACGCTCGACTTCGTACAGCGGGGGATGACGGGCCTGGAGACCCGCGACGACGCGCTCTGGATGGCGCCGGCCCCGCTGCCCCAGCTCTCGAAGTTCCGGATGCGGATCCGGTTCCGCCGGCACTGGGACGTCGACCTCCGGCTGCGCGCCGAGCGTCTGCGGATCGCAGTACCCGACTCGGGACGGCCGGGGGTCCGCGTGAGGCTGGACGGCAGCGCCTACGTCATCGCCCCGGGCACCTCGCGCTGGCTGGAGCTGCCGACCGACATGCCGGGCGGCTCATGAGGGCCGGGAGGACACCAGGACGCCGACCTTGTCGATGCGGTGCTCGGGATTGTGCTGGGCATCGCGCCAGAAGTTGCCCGCCGCGTCGTCCTCCGGAGTCGCGCAGGTGGAGAGGGTGATCATCGCCCGGGTCGGCTTCTCGCCCGGCTCGCCCGGCACCTGGGCACGCTGCTCCGCGAGCGAGTGCGCGGAGCGGAAGGACGTGAGCCGGCTCTCGGTGATCCGGTACTCGTACACCGTGCCGCTCTCCTCGACGAGGACCTTGTCGCCCTTGTGCAGGGCCGGCAGGTCGTGGAGCGGGCCTCCGGCGGAGAGCCGGTGGGCCGTCACGAGGTAGTTCCCGACCTCGCCCGGTCCGACGCCGCCGTCCACGCCGTACGGGCTGGCGGCCACGCCCCGGTCCTGCACACGGGTTCCCGGCGCGTCGTCCGTCGTGCCCTCGTACGGGACCACGCGCAGGTCCGTCACACCGATCGCGGGGATGGTGAGCTCGGCGGTCGTGGTCCTGGGATCGGTCCTGTCCTCCGGTAGTGGACCGGCGGTCGCGCCGGCCGCCGACACCGCCGGGGAGGCAGTACCGGGCGGCCCGGCCGCCGCTGCCGCGCCGCCGGCGGCGAGTACGAGGACGGCCGCGCCGGCGACGGCCCGGGAGGCTCTGCGCAATCCATGGGTTCGGTGCATGGCGGGATCCGGATCGGTAGCCGGGTGTACTGGAAGGTGCGGGCGGGGAGCGCCCGCACCTTCCAGTACACCACCGCTCACCCGATCGCGTCGGGTGCGCCGAGCAGCGCACGCACCTCGTCGGCGTCCAGCTCGGTGAGTTCCTCGCCCACGAGCAGCCACCGGGTGATGCCGGCCGACTCCAGGAACGCCAGGTCGTGCCCGGCGATCAGGAGCGCGCCCTCGTAGGCGTCGAGCGCGCCCGTCAGCTGCCGCACGCTCGCCAGGTCGAGGTTGTTGGTGGGCTCGTCCAGCATCAGCAGCTGAGGCGCCGGTGCGGCGAGCATCGTCGCCGCGAGCGCGGCACGGAACCGCTCGCCGCCGGAGAGGGTGCCCGCCGGCTGCTCGGCGCGCGCCCCCTTGAAGAGGAAGCGCGCGAGCTGCGAACGGATCTCGTTGTCGGTGATCCCGGGCGCCAGGCGGGCCACGTTCGATGCGACCCCGAGCGCGTCGTCCAGCACGTCCAGCCGCTGCGGCAGGAAGCGCAGCGGTACGAACGTCCTGGCCTCGCCCGCGAGCGGTTCCAGCTCCCCGGCGAGGGTGCGCAGCAAGGTCGTCTTGCCGGCGCCGTTGCGCCCGACGAGCGCGATGCGTTCCGGCCCCCGGACCTCGAAACCGCCGTCGCGCAGGCTGCCGAAGCGCGGGCGCGGCCCCTGCACGCTCAGGACCGTGCGGCCGGAGGGCACGGCGGTGCGGGGGAGCCGCACCCTGATCTCGTCGTCGCGGATCGCCTCCGACGCAGTGTCGAGCCGCTCCCTCGCCTCGTGGAGCCGGTCCTCGTGCAGGCCGCGGAGCTTGCCCGCCGCCTCCTGGGACGACCGCTTGTGCCCACCCGCGACGATCTTCGGCGCGCGCCGCTGGGCATCCATCTTCTTGTTGTGCCGCTGCCGCCGGGCGATCTTGGTCTGCGCCTCCTCCAGCTCGCGCTTCTGACGGCGTACGTCGGACTCCGCGGCGCGCACCATGCGCCCGGCGGCTTCCTGCTGTGTGGCCAGCGCCTCCTCGTAGGCGGACCAGCCGCCGCCGTACCAGCTCACCGAACCCGCGCGCAGGTCGGCGATGCGGTCGACCCGTTCCAGCAGGTCACGGTCATGGCTGACCACGACGAGCACACCGGAGCGCCAGGAGTCCACGGCCTCGTACAGCCGGTGGCGCGCGAACACGTCGAGGTTGTTGGTCGGTTCGTCGAGCAGCAGGACGTCGGGGCGCTCCAGCAGCAGCGCGGCCAGCCGGAGCAGCACGGTCTCACCGCCGGACAGCTGCCCGACGGTCCGGTCGAGACCGATGTCACCGAGGCCGAGCGACCCCAGGGTCGCCAGGGCGCGTTCCTCGACGTCCCAGTCGTCGCCGACCGTCTCGAAGTGCTGATCGGCCACGTCGCCGGCCTCGATCGCGCGCAGGGCGGCACGCCGCTGTGCGATGCCGAGGGCCGTCTCGACGCGCAGCTCCGTGTCGAGGGTGAGGTTCTGCGGCAGGTAGGCCAGGCGCCCGTTGACGGTCACGGACCCCGCGGAGGGGCGCAGCTGCCCCGCCAGCAGCCGCAGAAGGGTCGATTTCCCGGAGCCGTTGGTACCGACCAGGCCGGTGCGGCCCTGGCCGATACCGAGGGACAGTCCGTCGAAGACCTCCGTGCCGTCCGGCCACCCGAAGGACAGGGCGGAGGTAACTGAGGGACGCGGCGGGGGCGGTGGGCTGAGACATGTGATCCTCGCAGTCGCAAGCATGTGAACGGGGGATTCGTATGCGAGCAACACGCGGCGACCGGCCGGGAGGGGGAGCTGTGCGGTCCTGGGGACGTACGGGGACGGCTCATGCACCGAGGTCGCATCCACGCGGATGTCACGGGCGGCGGAAAGCCGACGCAGGCGTGACGGGCTGCGGCAGGGCCGCACCGCGCGATGTTCGCGGACCTCAGATGCGCAACGTCCACCTCTATCGGAGACGACAGGACTCAGAAACTGTATACCTGGGCGCACCGGGACGGGGTGAATGAAGCCCGTCGTCGCCCCGGGGGCCCCGCCGGCCGCCCGGAGTGGCGGCGGAGTGTCGGCCGGGCCCCGCGGGGTGGATGCTGGCAGCATCGGCCGGGTGGGGAGACCCGATGAGGGCGCCACCGTGCCGGCTCCCGTTGCGGTCGCCCGCACCCGCACCCCGCCCGCGTCCCGGTCGGCCGTCATCCCGGCGTCGTTCCCGTGCGGCGGGCCCCCGGCCGTGAGAGGCGGACCCATGGCGCCACGCCCCCACTGGATCTTCGGGGACCAGCTCGGCCCGCACTTCCTCGACCCCCGCCGCGGTGGCCCCGACGGCAAGGCTCCCGTAGTGATGATCGAGGCGCGCTCGGTGCTGCGGCGACGCCGTTTCCACCGCGCCAAGGCCCATCTCGTGCTGTCGGCCATGCGCCACCGGGCCGCCGAACTCGGCGACCGGGTCACCTACGTCCAGGCCGAGACGTACGCCGAGGGACTCGAGCAGGCGGCCGGGCTCCGTACGACCCGGCCGCCTGCCGCCCGTGACGAGGACGACGATCGCCCGGTGGGGCAGAACTCCCGTGGCCGGCTGACCGTCTGTCATCCCACCTCCCGCGCGGCGCTCGATTTCCTCGGCCGGTACGGCGACATCGAGATCCTGCCCGCGAAGGGCTTCCTGGTGGCCCAGGACGACTTCGAGGAGTGGGCCGGCCGCAACGGAGGACGCAGCTTGCGGCTGGAGGGCTTCTACCACTGGGTACGCGAGCGGCACGATCTGCTGATGGACGAGGGTGAGCCGTCGGGCGGCAGGTGGAACCTCGACCACGACAACCGCGAGGCTCCGCCGCGCGGACAGGACACCCTTGACGTCCGGCGCCCCTGGCAGGCCCACGAGGACGACATCGACGAGGAGGTCCGTCACGACCTCGACCGCTGGGAGCGCGACGGGGACGTCTCCTTCGTCGGCAGGGACGGCCCGCGCCGCTTCCCCGCCACCCGGCGTGAGGCGATGTCGGCGCTGCGCCACTTCATCACCCACCGGCTGGAGGACTTCGGCCGGTACGAGGACGCCATGCTCGCGGCCGATCCGGTGATGAGCCACAGCCTGCTGTCCGCTCCACTGAACCTCGGCCTCCTGGACCCCGCCGAATGCGTCGAGCGCGCCGAGCGGGCCTACCGGAGCGGCCGCGCGCCCCTGAACAGCGTGGAGGGTTTCGTACGGCAGATCTCCGGCTGGCGCGAGTACGTGTGGCACCTCTACTGGCACTTCGGCGAGGACTACCGCGCCCGCAACGCACTGCGCCACACGACCCCGCTTCCCGACTGGTTCCTGGAGCTCGACGCGGACGCGGTCACGGCCAACTGTCTCTCCACGGTGCTCACCCAGGTGCGGGACACCGGCTGGACCCACCACATCCCGCGGCTGATGGTGCTGGGCAGCCGCGCGCTGCAGGACGGCTGGGACCCGGCCGCGGTCACGGACTGGTTCCACCGCTGCTTCGTCGACGGTTACGACTGGGTGATGCTGCCCAACGTCGTGGGGATGTCCCAGTACGCCGACGGCGGCCTGATGACGACCAAGCCGTACACCTCGGGCGGGGCGTACATCCACCGGATGAGCGACCTCTGCGGTCCCTGTGCCTACCGCCCCACCGAGCGCACGGGCGACCGGGCCTGCCCCTACACCACCGGCTACTGGGCCTTCATGGACCGTCACCGCACCCGCCTCTCCTCCAACCACCGCACCGCCCGCGTGGTGAAGGGCCTCGACCGTCTGAAGGACCTGGACGAGCTCCTCACCAAGGCGAGGGAGCGTGGCGCGGCACCGCCGTGACGTGGTCGTGGACGGCACGGGCACCCTGACGTGCGCACCCTGATACCGCGGTACGCCGGCCTTGCACGGGAAGCCGTGCTCCTCAACCCGAGCCCGGCGACCCGGGGACTCCGACCTCATCGCGACGAAGGTGGGTGGTCGGCCCGTCTGGACACAGCCCGCCGACTGGCCGGACCGCGAGAGCGGTCACCGCATGGAGCACCTCCTGGCCGTCACCGGCGATATTCAGTTGGGTGACTGCGGCGGCGCCTATTTCTTCCGTTGCCGCCGGTGCGCAGGACTTCCGGCGCGTGACGGCGCCATAGGTGCCGGAGAATGCGTCAGTCTTCCGCGTGGCCGGCATCTGCGTGATGGTTCGAATTTGCCGATATGCCGCCGAAACGGAAAATCCCCCGCATCCGGAGTTAATGGCCGGTTGCCGGTCGGTGGCTGCGCTGCGGTGCTTTATCCTGCTGGTTCATCCTGCCGTGGACGTGGGGCGCGACGAACTCGCGCTCCTCATCGTTTCCCCTGGTCTCGCCCGGTCCTGGCGATGGAGGTCCTGGCGTCGTCATGTCTCGTTGCCGAAAGTGGCACCTGAATTACGGTATATTTCCCAGGTGCCTCCTTGCCGGTTCGCAATACCGCGATTCGCTCGCTCGATTGGTGCGTGGCAACATCCCGTGTCGGGGTGAACCTAATGGGAAGTGGTGCGTCCTTTTCGTGGTAGAGTGTTAATGCATTCACAGGGCGTCACAATTAAAAGGGGAATGGCGTGAATACCGAGAAGGTTACGGCTCGACGTCTGGCGGCCGAGGAGATTTCGGGCTTGGGCCTGCAGGATGGCATCTTCGTCTCGGCGGGGACGGAGGGTCTTCCTCTCGACTGCTATGCCCCGGCTTTCCTCACGGAGCCGGGTAAGAACTTCGAGGGCGGGTCCTTCGTTGCGAGGACGGTCTTCGGTGAAGAGGTTCACGTCCTCCCGGACAACGCTGAAGAGGCCGGTATCTGGATTGCCGACAAGGCGGGAGAGGAGATCGAGGTTCTGCAGAGTGCCGGCGTCCTCCTGAATCTCGCCCTCTTCGTGCCCAACGGCAGCAGGGAATCCCTGGATTCGCTCTACTCCGCCGCGCGGGACGCGTTCGGCGCGGGCGTCGTACAGCGCTGGAGCGAGGAATCCGTCGCGGTCCCGGACGTCAAGGTCGACCTGTACGAGGAGCCGGCCCGGGGACGTAAGAACTCGAACAGCCAGAACCGCGACCGTCGCGCCCTGGACATCTACCCGACCCGAGTGCGGTTCCTGGAGCCCAGTGAGGGCTGGAAGTTCGTCGTCGAACCGCACCAGGAGATCGTCGACGACACGCCGACGATCTGACCTGACGGCAGCCGTGGGGTCGTGGCGGAGGCGCAAGCCGCCCCCAGTGGTTCAAGCAGGAGCGCGTAGCAACCTCCTTGCCATGAGGGGCTGATGCGCAGCGCAGCCGACGCCCGGCCGGGTCCTCCCGGCCGGGCGTTCCGCATGGCGGGTGCGGAATTCCGCGACGGGCGTCGTGCTCGCGCTCCGGGAACTCACGGCGTCCAGGACCCTCTGATCCGGCCTCCAGCCGTTCCGTGCAGGGAAGTTCGGGTACCCGAGTGGCACGAACGAACCGACGGACGAGCATGGAGAGCGCCATGGCGAAGACGAAGGCATCCGGCTCCACCCACCCGAAGGCCGCCTCGGAGGCAGGCCGGGCCGCCAAGGGTGGCAAGTCGAAGAGCAGCAGAAGGGCCGCTGCGAGCGCGCTGTCGCAGACCTCCGGCAAGGCGGGTACGGCCGAGGCGAAGACGACCACGTCCGGACCGGCCTCAGCCGCGGGCAAGACGGTCCGGGCCAAGAAGCGGTCGAAGGCCGAGAAGACCGCCGCGGCCAGCGCCCTGGCCCAGTCCGCACCGCGCAGGCCCGGCAAGAAGGTTCTCACCGCCGCCGCCAAGGTGCTGGCGGACAAGAAGTCGACCAAGGCGGCGCGATCCGAGGCGGCGAGCACGCTCGCACAGGCCGCGGCGCACGCGCTGAAGTAGCGCGCGCGGTCGTCTTGTCGGACGCCCGGCTACGCCGAGGGCACGGATGGGGCACAGCGAACCGGGGCCGCGTGACGGCCGTCGGCCCCGTCCGGCCCGAAGCCGCTGGCCGGACCGCACCGTGTTCCCCGCTCCGCCTCATGTCCGTCGCGGAATCCCCGTGTTTGTCGCCGGCCTCCTGTGGATTCGTCCGGGACCGGTAACAGAGGGAGCCTGTACGGACGTTCGTATGTCTCCATGGACGCACGGCATCGGCGGAGACGACAGAGGGGCGGGGACATGGCACGGCACAGGGAGAGGGGATGGAACGGCCGGCTTCTCGCGGCGGCACTCGGGGTGACCATGCTGGCCGCAGCCGCCTCGGTGTGGACGGCGCAGGCCGACCAGGTCGAGGGGCGACAGCCACAGGCGCGTGAATCCGCGCCGGACACCCGGGTGGCCAGGGTCGCGGTGGACATCGCGCACGCCTCGGACCGTGGACCGCAGGGTGTCAACATCACCATCGACGACGGACCGGACCCGGTCTGGACACCGCAGGTGCTGCAACTGCTGAAGGACAACGGGGTGAAGGCCACGTTCTGCATGGTCGGCACGCAGGCCCAGGCCCACCCGGACCTCGTCAAGGCGGTCGTGGCGGCCGGGCACCGGCTGTGCAACCACACGGTCTCGCACGACACCACCATGGACACCAAGTCCGAGGCGTACCAGTCACAGCAGATCCTGGACGCCGAACGCATGATCATCAAGGCGTCCGGCGGCGTGCGGCCGCAGTACTACCGGGCCCCGGGCGGCGCCTTCACCCCGTACAGCCGACAGCTCGCGGCATCCCGGGGAATGCGGCCGCTGGGCTGGAACGTCGACTCCAGAGACTTCGAGCGTCCCGGCGCGGAAGCCATGGTCGCCACCGTCAAGACCGAGATCTCCGGTGGGCCGACCGTCCTCTTCCACGACGCCGGAGGGGATCGGTCCCAGACCGTGGACGCTCTGCGCGAGGTACTGCCCTGGCTCAGGGAGCAGGGGTACGTCTTCGGCTTCCCGGTGAGGTGAGCGGAGTCCACCCGTTCCCCGGAGCTGTACGTGGGCTGCTCCGAGAGCGCCGGACCCGGAGCCCGCTCCCGGCTCACGAGCTACCGCGTGGAGCGGTGGGCCCGCACGCCGCGTGGACACCACGGTGCACGAGGACCGGATCGGCCTGTAATACCCGCGCATCGTGCGCCCGGACGCCTCGGGGCGCCGAGGGTGGGCGTCACGCGACTACGCCGAAGTTCTGGGGCTCCGATAGGCTGATGACCGCGAACACTGGCCCGTATAGGGGCAGAGCATGACATAGAGGAGCAGTCTGATGTCGACCCGCAGGATATCCTCCGGTGTCTGGATCGTCGTTTTGCTGGCTGCCGCCCTCGCCACGGTTTCCTTTCTCTCGGTGCAGGCTTCGCGGAACATACCTGCGCAGGGCACTGCGAGTGTCGATGCCAAGCCGAGTCCGAAGCCCCACCCCCACCCCTCCGCCGCCAAGCCCAAGACGTTCAGGGTTCCCGACGACTCCGGAACCGGGCGTCGAGTCGTGTATTCGCTTTCCCAGAAAAGGGTCTGGCTGGTCTCCGAGAGCGAGTCCACGACCCGTACTTTCCCGGTCTGGCCGGGCAATGTGCCTCCGGTGGAGGGGAAGCACTCGGTGACCTTCCGGCGCGAGGAGGGTACGGGCAGCGACGGTGTGCGAATTGAGCACGCGGTCTATTTCGGGGTGCGATCAGCCTTTTCCAATGCCCTTGACGGAGCCTCGCCCGCACCCGACAGCACCGTGAAGACCGGCGCGATTCGCGAGACCGTCGCGGACGGATCAGCGCTGTGGGATTTTGCCACCAAGGGGACGTTCATCCACGTCGTCGGCTGAGTGCGAGCTGTTTCCGAGATCATGACGTGAAGGCTTCGCGGGCGGTTTCCGCTCGTTCGGACATCCTTAAGCGCGCCTGGAGCCTCGTTCCTTCCGTCCTGACGGTTTCTTTCTGCGTTTCGGTCTCCACGCGCCGAACGAGTCCGTGACCAGTCCGGTCTTCGTCCCGCAGGCGACGTCCTTCCGGGCCGCGCGTACCTCCGTGCCGCTCGTCCGCTGCTCGCGTCCGGCGGCTGCGGAGCCCTTCACGGAAGCAGGGCCCGGACCGCGCGACGCGGTCCGGGCCCTGCCCTCTGCACAGCCCTTGGGCGGCGGTGGGTGCGTCAGCTCTGTGCGGCGGCGTCGTCGCCCGCCTGCCCGGCGCCCCCGGCCGAGCCCGTCTTCTCGCGCATCTTGCGCACCAGCTCCGCCTTCTGGTCGGCAACCTCCTTACGGTCGAGGTTGCGGTGCGGACCGTTGTTCTGACGCTCGGCGCGGGACAGCTTCTTACGCTGGCCGCCGCCCATGCCCACGGGGTTGTTGATGTTCTTGCTGTCGGTCATGGGTTCTCCGTGATGTGAAGTGATCTACGGATCCATCGGTGGGGGACGGGCGCGGCGACGTCGGGGGACGTCAGCGGGGGCCCATCACGCTCTCACTCGTGAATCGGCGTCTAGAAGATTATGAGAAAGACGTTACCCGGTTCTGCCGCCCCCGCACTCCAACCCCTTCGCCGCCCCGCCCCCGGGCATCGAGCTCCTGGCTGTGCCGGTCGACCAGGCCGTGCGCCTGGACCGCGGCAGACGTACCGGGGCGGGCTGAAGATCGGCAAGCCCGGAGAGCGCTACGGGCAGGCATCTGGGCGCTGACGGCCAGAACGGCGGCGATGACGGGATGGGCTGTCGAATGTGTCGAGGCCGTGCGGGAGATGCGGTCGTGGGCGTGCCGCGCCCGTGTGGCAGCGATTCTTCATCTCACCTGGACGGCGGCACGAGGGGTTCCGGGATGGGAATTGCCTCAAGTCGCGACTGAAACTTTGCGTCATGTGAGTTAAGGAAAGAGGCGCACCGGAGTGAATAGGCTTATGGTCAACAGTTTCCTTATCTCCGATTGTCACTTTGATGGAGTGTCGTTGTCGCTGGAATTGCTCGCTTCCTCTCCTGGGTGCGGAAGATTGCTGCGTAATATTCGGCGCAAACGTGACGGCTGCTCGGACGTTTGGCTGGGCCGGGTGGGCCGTGGACCACGACTCTCCGACAGGAAATGGCCTCTCGATGAAGTTGAAGATCCCTAAGCTGGCTTCCCGCCGCGCTCTCTCCGGCTGGCTTGCCTCGGGGCTTGCCGCGACCGTTGCCGGTGTCATGGTCGCCGTGACACCGACGCAGGCGCTGGCCATCGCGACTCCCGTGCCGTTGGGCACGGCTGCCTCGTACTCCGTCCTGGCGGGTTCGGAGATCACGAACACGGGGCCCACGGTCATCAGCCAGGATCTCGGGGTGAGCCCGGGGACGGCGATCACCGGATTCCCGCCCGGGCAGGTGCTCGGTGCGGTGCATTCTGCGGACGCCGCGGCGCTGCAAGCAAAGAGCGATCTGGTCGTGGCCTACAACAACGCGGCGGGCCAGGCCACGGATTTCGCGCTCGCGGCGGGTATCGGGAACGGCGACACACTGCTTCCGGGCGTGTACACCGCTGTGTCGGGTGTGGGACTCACCGGTGACCTGGTCCTCGACGCCGGGGGGAACCCGAACGCGGTCTGGGTGTTCCAGATTCCCGAAGCCCTCACCACGGCGTCCTCCAGCCGGGTGCTTCTGACGAACGGTGCGTCTGCCTGCAACGTGTACTGGCAGATCGGCAGTTCGGCCACGCTGGGTACCAACTCCACGTTCGTCGGCACGATCATGGCTCTGACCTCGATCAGTGTGACCACGGGGACGAACATTCAGGGCCGTGCGCTGGCCCGCAACGGTGCGGTGACGCTCGACAACAACCGGATCTTCCCCGGCACGTGCTCGACCACGACCACGGGCGGAACCACGACCGGAACCACGACCGGCACCACGACCGGCACCACTACCGGAACGACCACTGGAACCACGACCGGTGTGCTGGGTGGTGTGCTGGGTGGCGTGACGACCGGCGGCGCGACGACGGGCGTGGTCGGCGGTGTACTCGGAGGCGTTTCGACCGGGGGCTTGGTCGCCGGCCAGGTGACCGGCGGTACGTCCGGGAACATCTCCGGCAACACCTCGGGGAACGTCGCGGGCAACATGACCAGTGGCAACACCGCGGGCAACACGACCGGTGGCAACACGGCGGGCAACACGACCGGCGGTAACGGCGGCGGGCCTGGCGGCCCCGGCCACGGCGGTCCGGATCACGGCGGTCCGGGTCACGATCACGAGGGTGGACCGGACAAGGGACACGAGGGTGGACCGGACCATGGTCCCGAGGGCAAGCCTGGGCACGGTCCGGGGGGCAAGCCCGGCCACGGTCCGGAGGGCAAGCCTGGGCACGGCGGCGACGACAAGCACGGTGAGCACCACGGCTACGGGGACAAGCCCGATGAGCAGGGTGGCCCGGAAGGTCACGCGGGCTAGGTCTCGGACCCGCATGGCAGTCCCGGGAGTCACGGGGGCCAGGTCTCGGACTGACCGCAGGTATCGAATGACTGGATGACAGCTCGACGGCATGCGGCAGATTCCACTTTCTGTCGCATGCCGTCAGTGGTATTCGCTACAACGCCATTAAATGCGAGAGTTGGCATGAGAAGAACTGGGTGGGCGGTGTCCGGCGGAACGCAAGCAGTGGACACGGAAGAAGCGCAACAGTCCGAGTCCGGTGTGCCCGGCGCCGGCGTCAAGGGAGAGGTCGTGTCGCCGAAGCGGGCGAAAGCAGCCCGCGCCCTGCACAGAGGTCTGTTCACCGTGGTGCTCATGTGTATGGCGACAGCGCTGACCCATGTCGCCATGGTTTTCCTCCATGTGGCACCCGCGAACCCTGTGTCGAAGCGGTACAGCCCACAGGTGAACGCATGGGTGTATCCCCTGTTCGAGCAGAACTGGCGGCTGTTCGCCCCTGATCCGGACTCCGCCAACCGGCAGATCCTGGCGAGGACGTCGCACACCGCTGCGGACGGATCGGTCCGGGTGAGCGACTGGTTCGACCTGGCCGCCGTGGATTCTTCCGCAGTCGAGCACAACGTGTTCCCGAGCCACACGACGCAGAACCTGTTGCGGCGGGCGTGGACGACCTACGTCGAACTGCACGGTGACGACGACGCGGCGAACTCGGAACGGGCCGTGATGTTGCAGCAGTACCTGCGCAACATCGCCGCCGGCCGTTTCGCGCACCACAACAGCGATCCGTTCGAGTTCATCCAGCTTCGTGTCCTGACACTGCCCATCGCAGCTCCCGGCACGGCGGCTTCGAAGCGTCCGCCCGTACCGGTCGAGAACCGGCTTCTGCCCTGGTGGAAGGTGACCCCACATGGGATCTGAGCAGATCACCCCGTTCCCTTCCCAGGCCGTGCCGCCCGACGGACCGCCGGGACAGACGACCACGGACACGCGTGTCGTCCGGTGGCTGAGTGACCGCGCCGGTACGTTCTGGGCTCTGGTGACCGGCCGCCCGGTGTCCTTGTACGCGGCCGCGGTACTGCGCATCGGTTACGGGCTGCTGTACCTCGCCTTCCTCCTGCGTGAGTTCCCGCACCGGAGCGAGATCTGGGGCCCCGCCTCGCCGTGGACACCCGAACTGGCGCAGGAGCTCTTCGAGCAGTCGGGGTGGAACAGCGTCCTGACTCTGTCCGACAGCCGCGCCTACTTCGAGCTCTGCTACGCGGCGGCCGTGGTGACGTCCGTCCTGTTCACGCTGGGCTGGCGGACGCGCATCATGTCCGTCCTGTTCGCCGTGGTGGTGGTCTCCTTCCATGCGAGAGCGATCTTCATGACGGACGGGGGTGACAATCTGATCCTGCTGATGGCCCTCTACCTCGTCCTCACCGCGTGCGGCCGGCGCTGGTCCCTGGACGCGCGCAGAACCCGACGGGCGGTCGAACGAGCCGGCACAACGCCGCCGCGCGCGAAGACCTTCTGGCTGCGGCAACTGACCGACGCACGGGTCACGCTGACGACCGTCGTGCACAACTGCGGACTCTTCGTCATCGCAGCCCAGGTCTGTCTCCTCTACGGAGCGGCCGGCCTGTACAAGGTCCAGGGCCCCTCCTGGGGAGGTGGCACCGCCATCCACTACGTGCTGAACCTCGAACTCTTCCAGCCCTGGCCCGCGCTCTCGCATCTCGTGGATCAGTACCCCACCGTGGTCGCGGTCGCCAGCTACGTCACCGTACTTCTGCAGGTCGCCTTCCCGTTCGTACTCTTCGGCAGACTGAAGTACCCCGTCCTCGCCATGCTGCTGGGCATGCACATCGGCATCGCGGTCCTCATGGGCCTCCCGCTGTTCTCCGGGGCCATGATCGTGGCCGACGCGGCGTTCCTCCCCGACCGCTTCTACACGTTCCTGGCCCGCCACGCCCGGCGCCTGGCCACACGAGCCGGCAGGCGATGGTCCAGCCCTTCAGGAGAGGCGGATTCCCGATCCGTACCTCCACAGCTCAGGGGCGGCCCACCGGCCTCGGGCCAGCAGATCACCCCAGGACGAGAACGTCCGGCCTCAGCCGGCAAGGACAAGCTGGTCCCCGACCCGCGTTGAGTCTCCGGCAGTTGTCACCGGGCCGGTGGATTTCCCACAGCATCTACCAAGTAATCGCTACCTACTGTGGCCGGATGCCGGGCGGTTCACCGGCCTGCGCACTGACGGCCGAACACCGCCCGGGCTGAGCTGTGGCACCTGTTGACGCCGCTGGTTCCCGTGGCGGCGGAGGTCGTGGAAGTCGCTGACCGAGGTCCGTGAAACCCCTCCTTCATCACAGTGGGTCACTCACTGTTACGCCACATGGGTGGATTCCTCCACGCGGCTGTGTAAGCGCCTCGGCACAGCGATGCACAATGCGCTCAAGTTTTGATCTTGGCGACCTGTTGAGCAGCAGTGTGCCCATACACCCGGAGATGCACTACCCGTGGTTTCGAGGATGAGCCCCACCGTCAGGAAGCGCCGCCTGGGAGCCGAGCTCCGTCGACTCCGCCTCGACAGCGGACTGACCGGTGGGCAAGTGGCCCAGCGCCTCCTGATCTCCCAGCCGAAGATCAGCCGCATGGAGAACGGCCACTGCGCCATCAGGCCTCGCGACGTCCGCGACCTCTGCGCACTCTACGGCGTGACCGACCAGCAGCTACTCGGCTCCCTTATGCGGATGGCGAAGGAATCCGCACAACAGGGCTGGTGGAATGCCTACGGCGACATCCCCTACAGCATCTACATCGGCCTGGAAGCCCACGCCCACTCCATCAACTCCTTCGCGCCCATGGTCATCCCCGGCCTGCTGCAGACCCCCTCCTACGCTCTGACAGTCATCGAGGAAACGATCCCTCTGGTCACCGCCGAACAGGCATCCAATCGCCTGAAGGTACGACTGCGCCGCCAGCACCGGATCTACGACCCCGTCGACCCGCTGAGGCTTCGCGTCATCCTCGACGAATCAACGCTACGTCGAGTCGTTGGCAGCCCCTGTCTCATGCGCGAACAGCTAGAGCACCTGAACGCTCTGAACGACGAGCCGCACATCACCGTGCAGGTCCTCCCGTACAGTGCGGGTGCCCTCCCCGGTGTCACAGGACAGTTCGCGATCCTGAACTTCGCGGACAGCCCCGAAGCAGGGGTGGTGTATCTCGAAGGATCGACCAGCGACCTGTACCTGGAGAAACGATCCGATCTGGAGCATTACGACCTCATCCACGCCCACCTGCAAACCCGGGCGCTCAGCCCCGACGCCACCCGGCACTTCGTCTCCCACATCATCGGGAGCTACGGCGCTTCCGCACCGTGACCGTCGAAAGACAGAACCCCACGCGGGGCAAGGGGGGCGTGGTCCTGCCGGCCTTCTCCGGACCGACCTTCGCCGACACCTCGACCGGTACGCCGAGAAGGAACTCGCGCTCTGAGCTTGGGAATCAACGGTTCTTGAACGGCTGTAGTGGCCCTGAGCTGCATGTTTGGTTTAGACGTGCGGGGCCGGAGCGGTCTCCGGGCACCGTACCTGACCGCTGTTGTCCGCTCTGCTGGGCACGGATGGGGCACGAGAGCTGGCAGTGCGACGCGTGCTCCGGGTGGGCCGACTGGTCAGAGGGGGATGATGCGGACTTGGTTGCCGCAGAGTTTGGTCATGTCGTCGCTGTCGGAGGTCAGCAGGGCGGCGGGTTTCGGCTGGCGGAGCGCGACCTCGGCGACCGTGGCGTCGATCGCGTACTTGTGCCCGTGCAGTCCGGCGCCTTTGAGGAGCTCAGCCGCCGCTTTCGCCGCCTGCTCGGTGACGGGCTCCACCTTGGCACGTGACAAGGCCCAGTTCAGGCGGGGCATGTTGGTACGGGAGTGGGTGACTTCAACGATGGTGTTCGCCCCGATCACCAGATCGGCTCCCATGTCGTGGAAGACCTGCAGCATCGCGAGGAGCTTGCGGTCCTGCACGATCCAGGCGGAGAGTCCCTCAGAGTCCAGGACAACGGTCTCGATGCGCTCGTTCACGCGGCGTCCGCATCCTTGGAGGAGCCGACGGCACCGAAGATCTTTGCACGGGCCTCGGTGAGCTCCTCGTCGCTGAAGTGTCCGTGTTCTTCCTCGTGGCGGCGAAGGTCGTCGCCCAGCAGCTGGTGCCGAATCTGGCGGGCCACGGCTTCCGCCACGTAGCCGGAGACGTTGTCCGTGAGCTTGCGGAGCTCCGCCACCTGGTCGCTGGGGAGCGTGACGGTGATGCGAGTCGTTGAGGACATACGTCAAGCATACTGGAGTATGCATAGGAGGGCTTGTGGCTTCCCCTGACGCTCCGCAGTCGAGGTCGCATGATGAAACCGGTGGGGTCTGATGCACCGCTCGACGGTGTTCCGCTGCTTGCAGACCTTGCGGTCGAGCTGGGTGGGCAGCCACCTCGGTGGCCCCGCCGCAGGCGGTGGCTGGTCTGGTCGGAAGGCTGCGGGATCACCGCCTGGATTCCCCGGCGCCGGAGGTGGCCGCGGATGGCGCGGGAGGGGTAGGGCCCGGTCGGCCAGCACGGCGAGGGGCCGGGTTCGCGGTCTGCCGGGGCCGCTGCGCGCCCGGTCTGGATCAGGAGCGTCAGACCGGGGGCGATCTCGACCCGGGCATCCAGCGGGGTGTCGAAGACCGCGAGGTCTCGCAGGCAGGTCAACTCCGTTGCTTCGGGATCGCAGCACAGCGTCTTCGTCTGTGCGAGGGCGAAATCGCGTACCTCCTCAGCGAGGAGGCCGCCCTGGACGGCTCGGGGCTCGGCGGGCAGACTGAGCTGAGTGTGCGGCCGTCGGTGGTCAGGTGCTCGGCGGACAGTCGTCCGGCCTCGTCCCAGGCCGAGGTGACGGTGAGGGAGTCGCCGAATACGCGGGCGGTTTCCCGCCCGGCGACATCGTGGGTGAAGCCGACCCGGTGACCCCCGCGATCAGGTGACCGGGGCGTCCACCGTTGTCGTAGGCGTAAGTGGTCACCTGCCCGGTGGGTGTGGTGCGGCGGGTGCGGCGGCCTACGGCGTCGTACGCGTAGTCCATGGCGTATCCGTCCACCAGCTCGGTCTTGACCTGACCGCGACGGTCGTACCGGTAGAGGAGGCCTGGCCCTGTGCCCACTCGACGGTCCCGGCGAACGATTCCAGCGCACCGGCGGCCTTCTCGAAGGCGTCGGCGGCCTTGAACCACTTCGGCGGCGCGACGGACACCGAGTCCCGGAACGCGTCCGCCGCCTGACCCTTCAGGGCGGAGGAGTCCAATCCCCTCATGCCACCGCCGACCTTGTCGAAAGCGCCCTGCAGGTCCTTGAGGTGGGACGCGGTCGAGCGGAGTCCCGACGGGCTTGCGTAGATGAGCTTCGTCTTGTCCTCGGTCTGCCCGAGGTCCATCTCGTCGACCTCGGCGCCCATCCGGTTCGCCACCGAACGTGACTGTTCGCGCACCCAGTCTGCGCCGGAGTCCCAGCCCACGTCCTGCAGCCGGTCGGCCGTCCAGTTGCCCGCGTCCTCGACCCGGTCGCCGGCCCACTCGACACCGTCCTCGACACCGTCCTCGACACCGTCCTCGACACCGTCCTCGACGACGTCCTCGACACCGTCCTCGACACCGTCCTCGACGACGTCCTCGACGACGTCCGGAGTGAGGTCGCTGACGATATCCCCGAGTCCCATGGATCAGTTCCCCCCGTTGTCCTGCTGCTGTTGCCGGGACCGTTCCTCGGGCGAGGGACCGAACGTTTCGTCCACGGATCGGTCGAAGGCTTCCTGGTCGACACCGAGAATGTCGTTCAGCTGGTCTGCCTGACGGCCGCCGTTCCCCTCGGTCAGTAGCGCCCGCCCGGTGTCCTTCCACGTCTGCCCGGCCTCGTCCGCCGCCCGCTCGAAGGACTCCGCGCTGTAGTCCGGGCTGAGGTAGTCCGGGGTGAACACATCACCCCAGTTCTGCTTGACGATCTCGTCCTCGGACGCGTGCGGGTTGCCCACCGCGGCGTTGACCACGACCTTCATGGTGCCCTGGACGTACTGGTCCTCCTCCCACAGGATTCCGGCGGCCAGGCCCAGCTTCGCCGCGATGGCGTTGGCGTCCTGCACCAGGGCCCGGACCCCCACTCCCACCGCTCGCAGAAGTCCTCGAAGTCCACCGACAACCCGTGGTGACCCGCCTCCATGCCGGTCATCGACAGGTCCGACAGCCCCTTGCCCAACACCGCTCCGGTACCGGTACCGAACTCCTTCAGCTCCGCCACCGCCGCCCGCAGACCACTGGTGATCTGCTGGACACTGGCCCGGTCTACGTTCAGATCCTCAGCACCACTGCCGCTCATCGGGCCCCGCCCCCCCGTCATGCACCTGTGCCCCCACCGCGGCTTCCGCATCCTGCGCGTCGACGGCGACCGCGTCAGGCACGATCCTCTTCACCGGAGGAAAGAGCATCGAGCCGTCCGGGTCGGCGATGTTCACCGCGAGCCCGGCCGGCACGCCCATCGCCGGAATGATCTCGTCCAGAAGCCGCGCACCCCGCAACTCGGCGAACTCCCACGACCGCCCGACAGCACCGGCATCGCTCCCGGTGCTCCGTGCCTGCGCGAACCGGGCCAGCGCTTCCTCGTCGGTGAACCCACAGACCCAGCGGATGCCGCCGAACTCCGCGGTCCACAGCCCGCCACCGTCGAACGGCACCAGTACCAACGCCCGCCGCAACTCACCCAGCATCGCCCGCGGATCTCCGATGCCGGCCCGCCGCTCTGCGATCCGATCCGCCAGCGCTGTCCCCTCAGCCATCGAGCCCCCGTTCACGTGCCACCGTCCACTGACCCCGGTGCTGGTCCAGGGTTCGAAACACCGTAGGACACCATGCTCGGTATGAACCAGCGGTTCCACCGACCCTGCCGCCCCCAGGGCGGTCTCCGTGGACCTGTGGCCTGCGACGCATGGACGGGATCGACACGGCGTGCGACCGGAGGCGCGGGCCGGTCAGGATGAACAGACCGGCCCCGTAAGACGTAGCGTGGTCCGGACAACAAAAAAGCCCCCGGCCGCTGGTCTGGGGCTTTTCATGGAGCGGGGTGACGAGAATCGAACTCGCGCTCTGAGCTTGGGAATCAACGGTTCTTGGGCCAAGACCGCGAAGTTTGCTGATCGGCGGGGCTGTCAAGGGGTGATTTGTGCTGGTGGGAGGGTCTGGACGCACGACGGGACCCCTGACGATGGTG
>NZ_JBHVCT010000027.1:0-76410 GCF_042803195.1 Streptomyces sp. NPDC057428 | reverse complement strand
GCCCCGGTGCGCGCCGAGCGCACCGGGGCCGTCGTCTGCCTGCTGCGTCAGGCACGTTCCGGGACGACGCCGTCCGGCTCGCCATCCAGTTCGTCCTCCTCGTCGAAGACCGAGCTCGCGTCGAATCGGCACACGACCAGTGCGGGATCGGCGTCGTCGAACGGTGTGCCGAGCCACTCCCCCGCATCGGGAAGCTCTTCCAGCGCCGAGACCCAGAGCGTGGAGTCCCCCTCCTCCAGGCCGAATTCCTTGTGCCGGGAGGCGATCTCGTCCGCCTCGTACTCACCGAAGATCACGCCCAGCGCGGCGTGCACACCCGCTCCGACGACCGGGGCGCCATCGCCCTCGCTCCCCTCGGGGTCGAGGTCCGCGAGACGCTGTGCCTGGGCCAGTAGCCGCGCGGGCTGCGCCACGGCGTAGTCACGCCTGATCAGCACGCTCAGCGCGTGCGGCTCCTCCGGGCCCGCGTAGGGCGGGAGCGGGTCGTCCGCACCCGGGATCTCGAAGGGGGTGACCTCGTCGTAGCGGTCGTAGAGGAATTCGTCGTACACCTCGGCCGCGGCGGCCAGTGCGTTGAACGCGTCGAAGACGGCGGGATCATCGTCCCCGGTACGGCGTTCGACGGCCTCGAGGTGGCGGTCGAGCGCGGCTTTTACCGCATCGGCGGCGGCGCGTACCTCGGCAGCGGTGGGCTGCGCAGCATCAGACATGGGACAGACGCTATCCGTACCGGGGGTCTGCCCGCACAATAGATGCGATGCCGGAATACGAATTTGTCGACGTGTACGTGCCGCGCGGGGTCTCCCGCAAGGATGCGGCCCGCCTCCTGACCGACCACGCCGAGTACGGACACTGGGAGCTGGACCGGCTGACGCTGCGCCGGGACGGGAGCCGTCGGGTGCGGCTCCGCCGCAGGATCATCCGCCAGCTCCGGCCCACCTGGTAGCGAGGAGCGGGTTCCGCATGCGCGGAACCCGCTCCTCGTGCCGGTCGTCGTGCCGGTGCCTAAGCGGCGCTGCGCGAACGCCGGTACAGGACGGTGCCGGCACCGGCGAGCATCATGCCGGCGCTCGCCGGGATCAGCAGGCCGAGGCCCCCTGCACCTGTGTGCGCGAGCTGCTCCCCCGGCACGAGCTGGGGCTCGGGAGCGTGGGGGACGTGCGGGGTGACCGGCTTCCCGGGGGTCTCCGGGACGACGGGGGGCGGGACTTCCTCGGTGACGTTCTCGCAGTCGTTCCCGAAGACCGGGTTGAGCAGTCCGCCGACGGTGACGCTGTTCCCGCAGAGGTTCACGGGGATCTCCACCGGCGCCTGCACCTGGTTGCCGGACAGGATTCCCGGCGAACCGGTCGTCTCCGCCTGCGCCGAGGTGCCGGAGGCCCGGTGCCTGCCGGTCCCCTCCTCGCTGTGACGCGTGTCCTGGTGGCCGGACGCCTCGCTGCCGGAACCGTGACCCGCCGTGGCGCCGCCGTCCTCGTGGTGCGAGGAACCGCGTGAGTGACCCCGCGAATGACCGGAATCAGAAGATCCGTTTTCGCAGTCGTTTCCGAACGTGGGATTGAGCAGACCACCGACGTCCACGGAGTTGCCGCACACGTTCACGGGGACGTCGATCGGGGCCTGGATCGAGTTCCCGGAGAGCACTCCGGGCGAGTTCGACGCAGCTCCGGCCGCACCCGCGTCCGCGTGTGCGTAGCCGCCACCGAGCGCGAGCACTCCGCCCGCCGCTGCCATGGTGATCAGGCCTTTACGTGTGACCTGTCGCATAGGTTGCTTTCCTGCCTTCTGCCTAACGAAATGCCCCGGCACGAGCGCGCGGGGCCGAATGCCCAGCGGCCCCGGAGTGCATGGGGCGCACTCCGGGGCCGACCGGACTCAAACCCTCACGGGTTGACGCGCATCGTCACGCGTTGACGCAGGTGTTGCCGAAGGCGGGGTTCAGCAGACCGATCACGGAGATCGTGTTGCCGCACACGTTCACCGGAACGTGAACCGGAACCTGGATGACGTTGCCCGAGAGCACGCCGGGGCTGCCGATGGCGGCACCCTGCGCACCGGCGTCGGCGGAAGCCATACCCGCACCAGCGAGCACGAGACCACCGGTAGCAGCCGCGATTGCGACGACCTTCTTGATCATTATTCCTCCTGTGTTGACAAGTGCGGTCCCAGCCGCGGACCGCATCACTTGTAACGAGGAGGGGGTGAGGGGGCTACGACTGCACGACCCCTTTCACCCTTTCCGGTGATGCCCGTACAGGCTGGCGAATTGAGTGGACCGCAGGGTCAGGAGCGGCCCGACGGCGGGGTCAGGAGTGGTCGATGAAGCGGTCGAGCACCCGCGCCCCGAAGGTCAGCCCCTCCACTGGAACCCGCTCGTCCACGCCGTGGAACATTCCGGCGAAGTCCAGCTCCGGCGGCAGTTTCAGCGGCGCGAACCCGAAGCAGCGGATGCCCAGGTCGTCGAAGGACTTCGCGTCGGTGCCGCCGGAGAGCATGTACGGCACCGCCCGCGCGATCGGGTCCTCCGCCTTGAGCGCGAGCTGGATCGCGTCCACCAGGGAGCCGTCGAAGCTGGTCTCCAGTGCCTTGTCGCCGTGCACGTCCTCGCGCTTCACCCGCGGCCCGAGGATGCGGTCGAGGTCGGCCAGGAACTCCTCCTCGTAACCCGGCAGGAAGCGCCCGTCGACGTGCGCGGTGGCCTGTCCGGGGATCACGTTCACCTTGTAGCCGGCGCCGAGCATGGTGGGGGCGGCGGAGTTGCGCAGGGTGGCGCCGACCATCTTGGCGATACCGCCCAGCTTGGCGAGCGTGGCCTCCATGTCCTCGGGGTCGAGCGGGGTGCCGAGTGCGTCGGACAGTTCGTCGAGGAAGGACCGCACGGTCTTGGTGACCCTGACCGGCCACTTGTGGCGGCCGAGCCGGCCGACGGCCTCGCAGAGTTCGGTGATCGCGTTGTCGTTGTTGGTCATCGAGCCGTGACCGGCGGTGCCGTCCACGGTGAGCCGCATCCAGTGCATGCCCTTCTGCGCGGTCTCCACCAGGTAGAGGCGCAGGTTCTCGTTGACGGTGAACGAGAAGCCGCCGACCTCACCGATCGCCTCGGTGACGCCGTCGAAGAGATCGCGGTGGTTGTCGACGAGGTGGCGCGCGCCGTACGTGCCTCCCGCCTCCTCGTCCGCGAGGAAGGCCAGCACGATGTCGCGCGGGGGCTTGCGGCCGCTGCGCATCCTGTCGCGTACGACGGCGAGGGTCATCGCGTCCATGTCCTTCATGTCGACCGCGCCGCGGCCCCACACGCACCCGTCCGCGATCTCCCCGGAGAACGGGTCGTGCGTCCAGTCTGCCGCGTTGGCCGGCACGACGTCGGTGTGCCCGTGGATCAGGAGTGCCGGCCTGGACGGGTCCTCCCCCTCGATCCGGGCCACGGTGGAGGCCCGGCCCTTGTGGGATTCGAAGATCTCGGGTTCGAGCCCGACCTCCGCGAGCTTCTCGGCGATGTACTCGGCGGCGGCCCGCTCACCGGGGCCCGAGTGGTCTCCGTAGTTGCTGGTGTCGATCCGGATCAGGTCGCGACAGAGGTCGACGACCTCGCTCTCGGCGCTCTCGCCGATGCCGGCCCGGGCCGTGCTGGTCTCGCTCACGCTGGTTCCTTCCACTGTCGCGGTGGTACTCCCTCCCATACTCCCGCGCCCGCGCCGCGCGCCCAAGGCCGCCCGGCGCTCGTCATGCGGCTTTCACGAGCCCCGGGGGCGTGATCGAGCACCCCTGAATGTTTGCTATGGTTTTCCACGTCGGAACGGGCGAGGCCCGGGACGACACACCCGGTCCGGGTGGCGGAATGGCAGACGCGCTAGCTTGAGGTGCTAGTGCCCTTTATCGGGCGTGGGGGTTCAAGTCCCCCCTCGGACACCAGCGGATAACCCCCAGGTCACCCTGGGGGTTTTCGCGTTTCCCGCACCACTCGCGCGCGGGACACTCCGGAGACAAGGACCGACGCGATGAGAGGACGGGCGAAAGCTCCTCCCGCCCCGCTTCCCCAGCACGCGGGCGTGGATCCCGTGCGGGTGAGGCTCCCGGCCGACCCGGAAGGGGCCTGGGCCACGGTCGGGGACCATCTGCTGGCGCGGTTCGCGGGGGCGGTCGGTGCCAGGCGCGTGACGGCGATGCTGGCCGGCGGCAGGTTCGTCGGGGCCGACGGCCGGGCCGTCGGGGCGGACGAGCCGTACACGGCCGGGCGATACCTCTGGTTCCACCGGGACTTCGCCCCGGAGGAGCCCGTGCCCTTCCCCGTGGGCGTGGTGCACCGCGACCAGCACCTGGTGATCGCGGACAAGCCGCACTTCCTCAGCACCACTCCGCGCGGCCGGCACATCACCGAGACCCTGGTCGCGCGCCTGCGCGACGAGCTGGGCCTGCCGGAGCTGCAGCCCGCGCACCGGCTCGACCGGCTGACGGCAGGCCTCGTGCTCTGTGTCGTACGGCCGGGCGAACGGGGCGCGTACCAGACGCTGTTCCGGGACCGGCTGGTGCGCAAGGAGTACGAGGCGGTGGCCCCCTACGACCCGGGGGTCGAACTCCCCCGGACGGTGCGCAGCAGGATCGTCAAGGAGCGCGGGGTCATCGCCGCGCGCGAGGAGCCGGGCGAGGAGAACAGCGAGAGCCGGGTCGAGCTGCTGGACCACAGGGACGGGCTCGGCAGGTACCGGCTGCTGCCCGCGACCGGACGTACGCACCAGTTGCGGGTCCACATGAACACGCTGGGGCTGCCGCTGGTGAACGACCCCGTCTATCCGGTCGTGGAGCCGGATCCGGCTCCCGGGGACTACGCGCGTCCGCTGCAGCTCCTCGCGAGGGTGCTGGAGTTCACCGACCCGCTCACGGGCGAGCCGCGCCGCTTCGAGAGCGGACTGCGGCTCGCCGCGTGGCCCGGCGGGGAGTGAGCGGCCCGTCAGTGGCCGCGGTTGATCCAGTCCTCCAGCTGTGGCGCCTCGTCGCCGATGGTGGTGGAGTCCCCGTGCCCGGTGCGGACGACGGTCTCCGGCGGAAGGGCGAGGAGCCGGTCCCTGATCGAGTCGATGATCGTCGGGAAGTGCGAGAAGGACCGGCCGGTGGCTCCCGGCCCGCCCTGGAAGAGGGTGTCGCCGGTGAAGACGGTGTTCAGCCCGGGGGCGTGGAGGCAGACGGCGCCGGGGGCGTGGCCCGGGGTGTGCAGGACCGTCAGGCGTTCGCCCGCGATCTCCAGCACCTGGCCGTCGGCGAGTTCGCCGTCGGGGGCACGGTCCGGGTGGGTCAGCTGCCACAGCGGCAGGTCGTCGGGGTGCAGCAGGATCTGCGCCCCGGTCGCGTCGGCCAGGGCGGGCGCCGCGTCGATGTGGTCGTTGTGCGCGTGGGTGCAGACGATGGCGCGCAGCGTGCGTCCGCCGAGCGCGGCCTGGATGGCGGCCGCGTCGTGGGCGGCGTCGATGACGACGGCCTCGGTGTCGTCGCCGACGATCCAGACGTTGTTGTCGACGTCCCATTCGCCGCCGTCGAGGGCGAAGGTGCCGGAGGTGACCAGGTGGTCGATGCGGGCGGTCATCAGAAGACCACCACCGAGCGCAGGACGTCGCCGTCGTGCATCCGGCCGAAGGCGTGCTCGATGTCGCCGAGCCCGATGGTCTCCGTGACGAAGGCGCCGAGGTCCAGGCGGCCCTGCTGGTGGAGGTCAATGAGCATGGGGAAGTCACGGGAGGGCAGACAGTCGCCGTACCAGGACGACTTGAGCGAGCCTCCGCGGCCGAACACGTCGAGGAGCGGGAGTTCGAGCTGCATCTCGGGCGTGGGGACGCCGACGAGGACGACGGTGCCGGCGAGGTCGCGGGCGTAGAAGGCCTGCTTGTACGTCTCCGGGCGGCCGACCGCCTCGATGACGACGTCGGCGCCGTTGCCTCCGGTCAGTGCCCGGATCGCCTCGACGGGGTCGCCCGAGCGGGAGTTGACGGTGTGGGTCGCGCCCATCTTCTTCGCCGTCTCCAGCTTGCGGTCGTCGATGTCGACCGCGATGATCTTCGCGGCTCCCGCGAGCCGGGCACCGGCGATCGCCGCGTCGCCGACGCCGCCGCAGCCGATGACGGCGACGGAGTCACCCCGTCCGACCTGGCCCGTGTTGATGGCGGCGCCCATTCCCGCCATGACGCCACAGCCGAGGAGGCCGGCGACGGCCGGCGAGACCTCGGGGTCGACCTTGGTGCACTGACCGGCGGCGACGAGGGTCTTCTCGGCGAAGGCTCCGATGCCGAGCGCCGGGGACAGCTCGGTGCCGTCCAGGAGGGTCATCTTCTGCTCGGCGTTGTGGGTGTTGAAGCAGTACCAGGGACGGCCGCGCAGACAGGCGCGGCACTGGCCGCACACGGCACGCCAGTTGAGGACGACGAAGTCACCGGGGGCGACGTCGGTGACGCCGTCGCCGACGGACTCCACCACGCCCGCCGCCTCGTGGCCGAGGAGGAAGGGGAAGTCGTCGTTGATCCCGCCCTGCTTGTAGTGCAGGTCGGTGTGGCAGACGCCGCACGCCTGGACCTTGACCACGGCCTCTCCGGGACCGGGGTCCGGCACGAGGATCGTCTCGATGCGGACGGGCTCGTTCCTGCCCGGTGCGATGACCCCTTGTACCTGCTGCGCCATGCCGTGGTCTCCCATCCCGACTGCCCCGTCTGCCCGAAGATCGAACCCGCCCACCGTACCCGGAGGCGGGCCCGCTCAAGGGGCCAGTACGTCCAGTTCGTGCAGCGCGCCCACGGCGATCTGCTTGGTCAGCCTCTCCGCGGCCGCCGCGTCGCCCTCGCGCACGGCTTCGGCGACCCGCACGTGGAGCGTGACCGCGGCGGGGTCGGGGTCATCGAACATCACCTGGTGGTGCGTACGGCCGGCGAGAACCTCGGCGACGACGTCGCCGAGGCGCGCGAACATCTCGTTGCCGGATGCGTTGAGCACGATGCGGTGGAAGGCGACGTCGTGCCGGAGGTAGCCCTCCAGTTGCCGGCCGCGCGAGGTGGCGACCATGCCGAGGGCGCACTCCGTGAGTTCCGCGCACTGTGCCGCCGTGGCGTTGCGCGCGGCGAGGCCCGCGGCGACGGGCTCCACCGCGGACCGCAGGACGGTGAGGGAGCGCAGTTGCCGGGGCCGGTCGGATCCGGCGAGGCGCCACCGGATGACCTGGGGGTCGTAGACGTTCCACTCCTCGGTGGGCCGCACGGTCACCCCGACCCGGCGCCGGGACTCGACCAGGTGCATGGATTCCAGGACCCGGACCACCTCGCGTACGACGGTGCGTGAGACGTCGAAGCGCTGGGCGAGTTCGTCGGTGCGCAGGATGCTGCCGGGCGGGCTGTCACCCGCCGCGATCTCGAGACCCAGGGTGTCCAGCACATGTGTATGCAGCCCCTGGCCCTGTGTGGTCATGCCCACCAGCCTACGGTGCCACCAGGACGCGAATAAGTACGACGTTTATGTCACAGGCTCTTGAATAAGTCGTATGTAATGGGTTTCAGTAGCGCGACGGACCGATGTCGACGGACCGATGTCGATGAAGACAGCGAGGCACCGATGAGAACCCCCCACGTCGTCGTGGTGATGGGCGTAGCAGGGACCGGCAAGACCACGATCGGCCCCCTGCTCGCCGACCGGCTCGGCGTTCCCTACGCCGAGGGCGACGACTTCCACCCGCCCGCCAACATCGCGAAGATGTCCGCGGGCACCCCGCTGGAGGACGACGACCGCTGGCCCTGGCTGGACGCGATCGGCCGGTGGGCGAACGGCCGGGCGGGGCTCGGCGGTGTCGTCAGCAGCTCCGCTCTCAAGCGCGTCTACCGCGACCGGCTGCGGGCCGAGGCGCCCGACGCCCTCTTCCTGCACCTGACGGGCGACCGGGCACTCGTCGAGCACCGCATGGCCGGCCGCAAGGGCCACTTCATGCCGACGGCACTGCTCGACTCCCAGTTCGCCACCCTGCAGCCCCTGCAGGAGGACGAGTCCGGCGTGTCGGTCGACGTGTCCGGAACTCCCGAGGAAATCACCGACCGGGCCGTCGCCGCGCTGCGCCGGCTCGAGAGCTAAGGATCATCACCGTGACAGATCTCAGCGCCGAGATGCTGGCAGCGGACGCCGTCGAACCCATCACTTCGGCCGGCAACGCGCAGCTGGGCATAGCCGTCCTGGCGGGCATAGCCGTCATCGTTCTGCTCATAACCAAGTTCAAGATGCACGCGTTCCTCGCGCTGACCATCGGCTCCCTGGCCCTCGGCTCCTTCGCCGGTGCCGATCCGGCGAAGACGATCGCGAGCTTCACCGCGGGGCTCGGTTCCACGGTCGCGGGTGTCGGCGTCCTCATCGCCCTCGGCGCCATCCTGGGCAAGCTGCTCGCCGACTCCGGCGGCGCCGACCAGATCGTCGACACGATCCTCGCGAAGGCGAGCCGCCGGGCCATGCCGTGGGCGATGGTCCTGATCGCGTCGATCATCGGGCTTCCGCTGTTCTTCGAGGTCGGAATCGTGCTGATGATTCCGGTGGTGCTGCTGGTCGCCAAGCGCGGCAACTTCTCCCTGATGAGGATCGGCATCCCCGCGCTCGCCGGTCTCTCCGTGATGCACGGACTGATCCCGCCGCACCCCGGCCCGCTGGTGGCGATCGACGCCCTCGGCGCCAACCTCGGTGTCACGCTGGCCCTCGGCGTGCTGGTGGCCGTACCGACCGTGATCATCGCAGGGCCGGTCTTCTCCCGCTACGCCGCCCGCTGGGTGGACATCGAGGCGCCGGAGAAGATGATCCCGCAGCGCCCCTCCGAGGATCTCGAGCGTCGCCCGAGCTTCGGCGCGACCCTGGCGACGATCCTGCTGCCCGTCGTGCTGATGCTGGCCAAGGCGCTCGTCGACATCGTGGTGGACGACCCCGAGAACCACGTCCAGCGGGTCACCGACGTCATCGGTTCGCCGCTGATCGCCCTGCTCGCGGCCGTCATCGTGGGCATGTTCACCCTGGGCCGCGCGGCCGGGTTCACCAAGGCCCGGCTCAGCGCCACCGTCGAGAAGTCACTCGCCCCGATCGCGGGCATCCTCCTGATCGTGGGCGCGGGCGGCGGCTTCAAGCAGACCCTCATCGACGCCGGTGTGGGCCGGATGATCCTGGAGTTCTCCGAGAACTGGTCGATACCGGCCCTGTTGCTCGGCTGGCTGATCGCCGTCGCGATCCGTCTGGCGACGGGTTCGGCGACGGTGGCCACCATCTCGGCGGCCGGCCTGGTCGCACCGCTGGCGGCCGGCATGTCGACCTCGCACGCGGCGCTGCTCGTCCTCGCGGTCGGCGCGGGTTCGCTCTTCTTCAGCCACGTCAACGACGCGGGGTTCTGGCTGGTGAAGGAGTACTTCGGGATGGACGTCCCGCAGACGCTCAAGACCTGGTCGGTGATGGAGACGATCATCTCCGTCGTCTCGATGGCCTTCATCCTGGTGCTGTCACTGGTGTTGTAGCCCTCTACTCGTCCGGCTCCTGCCACAGCGGGTGTTCGGACCGGGCCCAGGGGCGCTCGACCGACCCGGTGCGCATGCCACGGCGTGCCTCCGGGTCGGCGAGCGCCTTCGCCGTGTGCCCGGCGAGGACGATGCCGACCGCGAGTGCCAGCCAGTCGTGGACGAACGTCGCGCCCGTGCGCCACACCAGCGGCGCGAGCCCGGTGAACCACATCAGCAGGCCGGTACCGAGCATGACGAGCACGGCGCCCGCGATCCACGCGGCGTAGAGCTTCTGCCCGGCGTTGAACTTCCCGGCCGGGCGGGACCCGGGTGACCGGTCGCGGCGCAGCGCGGCCCGCAGCCACTGCCGGTCGTGCGGTCCGAAGCGGTTGAGCCGGGAGAGGTCGGCGCGCAGCGCGCGGGAGACGAGTCCCGCGAGCAGCGGTACGGGGGCGAGCAGCCCGGACCATTCGTGCACGGTGACCACGAGGTGCCGGCGGCCGACGAGTTCCGCGAACTGCGGGACGTACAGGCAGGCGGCCGTGGCGACGCAGAGCATTACCAGCCAGGCCGTGGTGCGGTGCACCCACCGCTCCGCGGTGCTGAACCGGCGCATCTTCGGCGGGGGTTCAGACGGTGGGGGTGTCGTCGCGGCCGTTGGACCGGCCGACCCAGGCGTCGACGTCATAACCGAGCTCCTCCCAGTATCCGGGGCGCACGGAATCGGTCACGGTGATCCCGGACAGCCATTTCGCCGACTTGTAGAAGTACATGGGGGCGACGTAGAGGCGCACCGGCCCGCCGTGGGCGTGGGCGAGCGGCTCGTCCTTCATGCGCAGGGCGACCAGGACGTCGGCGCGGCGGGCCTGTTCCAGGGTGAGGCTCTCGCTGTAGGCACCGTCGAAGCAGGTGAAGCGTACGGCCTTCGCCCCGGGCCGTACGCCCGCCGCGTCCAGCAGTGCCCGGAGGCCGACACCCTCGAACGGGGTCTTCGGTACCCGCCATCCCGTGACGCACTGGACGTCGCGGACGAGACGGGTCTGGGGCAGTGCCTTCAGGGAGTCGAGCGTGTACGTGGCCGGGCGGTCCACCATGCCGTCCACGGTGAGGCGGTAGTCGGCGGCTGTCTTCTCCGGTACGGAGGTGGTGACGGAGTAGTAGCGGAAGCCGCCGCCGTTGGGGAGCAGACCGGTGAGCCCGGTGGGGTCCTTGTCGGCGACGGCCCCCAGTCCGTTCTCCATCGCGCGCTGGAGGGAGGGGGCGGCGGCCACCCCGGCGACGCCGAGGCCGAGCATGGCCAGCACCAGGCGGCGGCCGAGGGGCGTGCCCGCGCCGTCCGCGTGGGGCGGTGGCCCGGATACGGGAGGGGGGCCGCCGGGGTCGGGAGTCTCACGTTTCACCGGCCCATTCGAACACCCGCGGCCGTCCCGTCACCAGGGGCCGCGGGCGCACGTCACGCTTCGGTAAGACAGGGGCGGTCAGCGCGGGCCCGCGGTCACGCCCTCCGATGCCTTCTCCAGCTGGAAGGCCTCGTTGCCGAGCCCGATCCTCGCGTGGACCTCCGGCCTGGTGCGGCGCAGCAGGGCCCCGTAGGCGAGGCCGGCGACGAGGGCGAGGACGATGACGCCGGGCAGCACCCAGTCGAGCACCGAGCCGGGGCCGGAACCGACCAGGACGTCGAAGTCCCGGACCGTGAAGACGGCGATGGCGAGGAGGGCGGCGCCGGCGAGTCCCGAGGCGACGAGGCGGGGTGCCTGGGCCCGGCCGGCTCCGCGGCGTACGAAGAACGCGATGACGGCGAAGGATGCCGCGGCCATCAGCACGATGACTCCGAGCGCGCCGACGTTGCCCATCCAGGTGAAGAGGTGCAGGACGGGCGCCGTGGGGTCGCCGACCGGGTGGTCGTCGGCGAGCGCGAAGGCCATCACGATGACGACGGAGACCGCGGACTGGAGCATGGATCCGGTGGCGGGCGCGCCGCTCGCCTTGCTGGTGCGGCCGAACCCCGCGGGCAGCAGTCCCTCACGGCCCATGGCGAACGCGTAGCGGGCGACCACGTTGTGGAAACTGAGCAGCGCGGCGAACATGCCGGTGACGAAGAGGACGTGCAGGACGTCGGTGAACGTGGCGCCGAGGCGCTCCTCGGTGAGGCCGAAGAGCATGCCCGGCCCGCGACGGCCGCGCACGCGAGCAGCGTGGTCGCGTCGGGGCTGCCCGGTTCGGCGAGCAGCCAGTCGCGGGCCCATCCGGCTGCGGACGGGACGGCGGCGAGGGTGAGGACGCGGTGCCCCCTCCGGTCCCAGTCGGTGCCCGTGGTGACCAGCAGGGAGCGGGCCCGTGTCCAGCGGCCCTGGGTGAACTGTCCGCGGACCTCGATGAGTTCGCCGTCGTCGAGCGCCGGGTCGAAGGTGTGGTCCGAGCGCCCGCTCCTGCGGCGGGAGCGGCCCAGGGGCGGCGGAGGCGGAGACATCCGCAGGCTTCCTTTTCCACTTCGACATGGCACCGGCGCATATCGATGCTGTGTGCGAGCAAACAATCGCGCACAGCAAAACGGTAGGCAACGCTCCAAGTCAAGGGGGACTTGGCCCAACTACGTTTAACTTAGAAGCAGTTGGCGGCCGAAGATGACAGGCTGACCCTTTCGCGCAGTTCGCGCCCCGGTCAGGGGAGCGGCGGGTGGGTGCGAGGTGACGCGTGCCACACTGCCGCCATGGAGAACCCTGAACCGCTCAAGCCCTTCCTCCTCGCATTCCCCGGCCCCCTGCGCGACCGGCTGGTGGCGGCGGTGCTCTCGGGCGTGAAGGTCTCGACCTCCGGCCTGCTCGCCGAGTACGAGGCGGAGGAGGAGGAGGAGGAGCTTCCGCCCGTGGGCGAGCGTTCCGCGCTCATCGACTCCGAGGGGCGGGAGGTCGCCGTCGTCGAACTGACGGAGGTACGGGTTCTGCCTCTGGGGTCGGTCGATGAGCGGCACGTGCGGGACGAGGCGGAAGGGCACGCCTCGGTCGCGGAGTGGCGGGCGGGGCACGAGGTGTTCTGGCACGGCGAGGAGGTGCGGGAAGCCCTCGGGGACCCGCTGTTCACCGTGGACGACGGGACGATGATCGTGGCCGAGCGGTTCCGGGTGGTGGAACGGCTGGTGTGACGGGCGCCCGGGCGGCCGTGGAGTGACTGGTGTGACGGGCGGCCGGTGTGGCGGGCGGCCGCGCACCGCCCGTCACACGCCGCGTCAGCCGACGGCCTTCGCGGCCGCCCGGCCGGCGGTACGGCCGGAGAAGATGCAGCCGCCCAGGAACGTCCCCTCCAGCGACCGGTAGCCGTGGACCCCGCCGCCGCCGAAGCCCGCCGCCTCCCCCGCCGCGTACACCCCGGACAGCGGTGCGCCGTCCTCGGCGAGGACCCGGGAGGACAGGTCGGTCTCCAGGCCGCCCAGCGACTTGCGGGTCAGGATGTTGAGCCGGACGGCGATCAGCGGACCGGCGGCCGGGTCGAGGATGCGGTGCGGCTTCGCGGTGCGGATCAGCTTGTCGCCCAGGTAGGAGCGGGCTCCGTTGACCGCTGTGATCTGCAGGTCCTTGGTGAAGGGGTTGGCGATCTCGCGGTCGCGGGCCGTGATCTCGCGTCGCAGGCCGTCCTCGTCGATCAGGCCCTCGCCCGTGAGGGCGTTCATGCCCCGCACGAGCGCGCCGAGGTCCTTCTCCACGACGAAGTCCACGCCCTTGTCCATGAAGGCCCTGACCGGCGCGGGCACGTCGGCACGCGCCCTGCCGAACACGCCGCGGACCGACTTCCCCGTGAGGTCGGGGTTCTGCTCGGAGCCGGAGAGCGCGAACTCCTTGCCGATGATCTTCTGGTCGAGGACGAACCAGGTGTAGCCGTATCCCGACCGCATGATGTGTTCGAGGGTGCCCAGCGTGTCGAAGCCCGGGAAGAGCGGCACCGGCAGTCGCTTGCCGCGGGCGTCCAGCCAGAGGGAGGACGGGCCGGGCAGGATCCGGATGCCGTGCTTGTCCCAGATCGGGTTCCAGTTCTCGATGCCCTCGGTGTAGTGCCACATCCGGTCGCGGTTGATGTGGCGGGCGCCGGCCTTCTCGACGATGCCCAGCATCAGACCGTCGACGTGGGCGGGTACCCCGGAGAGCATCTTCTCCGGTGGGGTGCCCAGCCGCTCGGGCCACTGGGAGCGCACGAGGTCGTGGTTGCCGCCGATGCCCCCGGAGGTGACGATCACGGCCTGGGCCCTCAGCTCGAATGACCCTGCGACCTCACGGCCGCTCGCGGTGCCCCGCTCGGCGCCGCTCTCCGCGAGAATCTCGCCCGTGACCGTGTCGACCGCGCCCGCGGAGCGGCCGAGGCCCGTCACCCGGTGGCGGAACAGAGGACGGACGAGCCCCTTCGCCATACCCTCGCGGACCCGCCGCTCGAAGGGGGCGACGACCCCGGGACCTGTGCCCCAGGTGATGTGGAATCGGGGCACGGAGTTGCCGTGGCCCGTCGCGTCGTAACCGCCGCGCTCGGCCCAGCCGACGACGGGGAAGAAACGCATCCCCTGGGCGTGCAGCCAGGAACGCTTCTCCCCGGCGGCGAAGTCGACGTACGCCTCGGCCCACCGGCGCGGCCAGCGGTCGTCCTCGCGGTCGAAGCCCGCCGTGCCGTACCAGTCCTGGATCGCCAGCTCACGGCTGTCCTTGATCCGCATGCGGCGCTGCTCGGGCGAGTCGACGAGGAAGAGCCCGCCGAAGGACCAGTGCGCCTGACCGCCGATGGACTGCTCGGGCTCCTGGTCGAGGAGGATGACGGTCCGGCCCGCGTCGACGAGCTCGGCCGTGGCGACCAGCCCCGCGAGTCCTGCCCCGATCACGATCACATCAGCGTCGTACGCCATGGGTTCCATCCTTCGGGGCGGTGCGGGGCGGGAGAGCGGGGCGAAGTTACTTGAGGGTCAGATCTTCTGTACGGGCCGCGTCCACGTCAACCGTCCGGTCGACGCCGGCTTCACGCCTCCGATACGGCCGCAGGGCTATCGTCGGACCGTGTCCTTGCTGGTGATCGCTCTTTCCGTGGCCGCGGCGTGCTGTGCGGGCTTCGGTTTCGTCCTGCAGCAGGACGCGGCCCGCCACGCGCCGCCGAGTGATTTCCTCTCGCCCCGGCTGCTGCTGGACCTGATGAGGGTGCCGAGCTGGCTGGCCGGCATCGGCCTGATGATCTGCGGCATGGTCCTCGGGGCGCTGGCGCTCGGGCGTGGCGAGGTGTCGGTCGTCGAGCCGCTGCTGGCCACCAATCTGCTCTTCGCGCTCGCCCTCGCGCGCTACTTCACCGGGCAGCGGCTCGGCCGCCAGGGCTGGGGCGGTCTGTGGCTGCTGGCCGGAGGTGTCACCACGTTCCTGCTGGCCGGCCAGCCGCGCGGCGGCGACGCGGTGACGGAGCCGCTGCGGCACTGGCTGGTGATCGGTCTGGTGGTCGGGGTCGCGCTGGCCCTGACCGCATTCGCCAGACACCCGCGTACCCCCTGGGCCCCCACGCTGCTGGGTCTGGCGGGGGGTCTGCTGTACGGGCTCCAGGACGCCCTGACCCGGGTCTGCGTCCTGCGGCTGGAGGCGGGCGGATGGGCTGCGCTGTTCACGGGCTGGCAGCCGTATGCCCTGGTCGTCCTGGGGGTGAGCAGCCTGATCCTCGTCCAGAGCGCCTTCGAGGCGGGTCCGCTGCGGATGTCGCTGCCGGCGCTGACCGCCGCCCAGCCGCTGGCCGGGATCGTCTGCGGGATCGGTTTCCTCGGCGACCAGGTGCGCACCGACACCGGCGCGCTGGCCTGGCAGGCCGCGGGGCTGGCGGCGATCGTGGCCGGGATCGTGCTGCTGGGGCTGCACCCGGCCATGCCGGTGGGGAAGGAGAAACACGGTGCCACGGCCGCCGACCGGTTGATGTTGGATGGGCGGCATGAATCCGGCTGACGAGGTACTGGACATCGTCGACGAGAACGACGAGGTCGTCGGGCAGGCGACACGCGGTGAGGCGACCGCACGCGGCCTGCGCCACCGCTGCGCCTTCATCGAGGCGAGGGACGGCGCAGGCCGGCTGTTCGTGCACCGCAGAACGGCGACGAAGCTCGTCTTCCCCTCGCACTACGACATGTTCGTCGGTGGCGTCGTGGGCGCCGGCGAGTCCTACGACGAGGCAGCGCTGCGTGAGGCCGAGGAGGAGCTGGGGGTGTCCGGGCTCCCCCGCCCGACACCGCTCTTCAAGTTCCTCTACGAGGGCGACGGGCACAGCTGGTGGTCGTACGTGTACGAGGTGCGCTGCGAGCTGCCCGTGCGGCCGCAGCGCGAGGAGGTCGCCTGGCACACCTTCCTGACGGACTCCGAGCTGTCGGAGCGGCTGCCCGACTGGACCTGGGTGCCGGACGGGCTGGAGACGTACCACCGGCTGCGGGACTTCCGGGCGGGCTCGCCGGGGGCGGGCTCGTGAGCGGCTTCGTGCGGGGGCTCCGGCTGTGGTTCGCGCCCGAGCGGATCCGCGAAGAGGGTGACACACCGGACTACCGCTTCTCCCTGGCCAACGAGCGCACCTTCCTGGCCTGGATCCGCACCGCTCTCGCGCTGATCGGCGGCGGTTTCGCGGTCGATCAGTTCCTGCCCGACCTGGCCTGGGGCATCCGGGCGGGCCTCGCCCTCGGGCTGCTGGCGGCGGGTGTGCTCTGCGCACTGCGGGCCGTGCACCACTGGGTGCGGTGCGAACGGGCGATGCGGCGCGGCGAGGATCTGCCCGCGTCCCGCTTCCCGGCGCTGCTGAGCCTGGTCGTCGCCGTGGTGGCGGTCGCGATGGTGGTGGTCGTCCTGTTCGGCTGGGAGGGCCGGTGACCGGTCCGGCCCGCGATCCCGGTCTCCAGCCGGAACGGACGCGACTGGCCTGGCGGCGCACCACGCTGACGTACACCGTGGTGGGTCTGCTGGCGGGCCGGCAGGCCCTGCACGGCGGCGCGAGCCCGGTCGGCGTGCTCGCGGTGGCGCTGAGCCTGGTGGCCTGGCTGGGCTTCCTCGCGGTGGCGCACCGCCGGGTCACGGACATGGGCAGCGCGCGGCCCGCCCCCCTGTCCTCGCGCCATGCCCTGGCAGCTGCCGGGTGCACGCTCGCCCTCGCGGTGTTCGGCGTCGCCACGCTCTTCTGACGGTCCGCACGGCCCCCGGCCCCCTACTCTCGGCCCTCGGTGACCGGTGCGGGCCAGGAAGGACCGACTGGGCACCCTGCGCGCGGAGCCGGAGATCACTTCGCCGATTCCGGGCGGACACTGGACGACATACCGACTGGTCGGCATCATGGTTCCGACCGTTCAACCGCCCCGGAGGTGCGCACCATGAGCCCAGTCCACCCGCCAGGTCTCGACCTAGACCTGCTGCGCGACCATCTCGACCGCGAGCGGCCGGGGCTGGTCGACGGGCCTCTCGACGCACGGGTGATCGAGGGCGGACGCTCGAACCTCACCTACGTCGTCACCGACGGCTCCGGGCAGTGGGTCGTGCGCAGGCCTCCACTGGGTCATGTCCTTGCCACCGCGCACGACATGAAGCGCGAACACCGCGTGATCAGCGCCCTGCACCCGACGGCGGTCCCCGTACCGCGGCCGCTCCTGCTCTGCGAGGACGACTCGGTCATCGGCTCGCCGTTCTACGTCATGGAGTACGTCGAGGGGACGCCGTACCGCACCGCCGAGCAGCTCGCCCCGCTCGGCGCGGAGCGCACCCACGCCGTCGTCCTGGGGCTCGTCGACACCCTGGTGGACCTGCACGCGGTGGATCCCGCGAGCATCGGCCTGGGCGACTTCGGGCGCCCGGACGGCTTCCTGGACCGGCAGCTGCGGCGCTGGGGGAAGCAGCTGGACGCGTCCCGCAACCGCGAACTCGCGGGCATCGACGAGCTGCACGCCTCGCTCGGCCGGGAGCTTCCCGCCTCCCCCGCGCCCACCGTCGTCCACGGCGACTACCGCCTGGACAACGTGCTGATCGGCGGCGACGACCGCATCAAGGCCGTACTGGACTGGGAGATGTCGACGCTCGGCGACCCGCTGACCGACCTCGGGCTGCTGGTGATGTACAGCTCCGACCTGGACCTGCCGGAGTCACCGGTCTCCACGACCAGCGGTGCGGCGGGCCATCCCAGCCCCGCCGAGCTGATCCGGCGCTACGCGGAGCGTTCCGGCCGTGACACCTCCGCCATCTCCTGGTACACGGCGTTCGCGTGGTTCAAGCTCGCCGTGATCCTCGAGGGCATCCACTACCGCTACACGCTGGGCCAGACGGTCGGCGCCGGCTTCGACCGCATCGGCGACCTGGTCCCCGTCTTCATCGCGCACGGCCTCACCACCCTCCAGGAAGGCTGATCACACCGTGGACTTCGCATTCGACTCCCGTACCGAGGAGCTGCGCACCAGGCTGCTCACGTTCATGGACGAACACGTGTACCCCGCCGAGCAGGTCGCCGAGGAGCAGCGCGCACAGCTCGCCTCGCCGTGGGACACCCCGCGGATCGTCGGGGAACTCAAGGCGGAGGCGCGCAGGCAGGGCCTGTGGAACCTCTTCCTCCCGGACGCGGAGTACGGCGCCGGGCTGACGAACCTCCAGTACGCCCCGCTGGCCGAGATCACCGGCCGCAGCCCCCAGCTGGCGCCCACCGCGGTGAACTGCGCGGCCCCGGACACCGGGAACATGGAGGTGCTCTCCCAGTTCGGCTCGGACGCGCAGAAGAAGCAGTGGCTGGAGCCGCTGCTGGCCGGGGACATCCGCTCGGCGTTCGCGATGACGGAGCCCGAGGTGGCCTCGTCGGACGCGACGAACATCGAGACGCGGATCGCCCGGGACGGCGAGGACTACGTCATCAACGGGCGCAAGTGGTACATCTCCGGGGCGATGAACCCCGACTGCGCGGTCTTCATCGTGATGGGCAAGACGGACCCGGACGGTGAGGACATCCGCCGCCAGCAGTCGATGATCCTCGTCCCGCGCGACACCCCGGGGCTGGAGGTGCGCCGGGCGATGCAGGTGTACGGCTACGAGGACCATTCGCACGGCGGCCACGCCGAGGTCGTGTTCACCGACGTGCGCGTGCCGGCCTCGAACCTGATCGGTGAGGAGGGCGGCGGCTTCGCCATCGCCCAGGCGCGGCTGGGTCCCGGCCGTATCCACCACTGCATGCGGCTGATCGGGATGGCCGAGCGCGCGATCGAGCTGATGTGCAGGCGGGCCGTCGCCCGCAACGCCTTCGGCAAGCCGCTCGCCCAGCAGGGCGTCGTCCAGAACTGGATCGCGGACGCCCGGGTGACGGTGGAGCAGCTGCGGCTGCTGGTCCTGAAGACGGCGTGGCTGATGGACACGGTGGGCAACCGCGGGGCGCACACCGAGATCCAGGCGATCAAGATCGCCACCCCGCGCGCGGTCTGCGACATCCTCGACCGGGCGGTGCAGCTGCACGGCGCCGGGGGCGTCAGCCAGGACTTCCCGCTGGCCGAACTCTGGGCCTCGGCCCGGACGCTGCGGCTGGCGGACGGACCTGACGAGGTGCACCAGCGGTCGCTGGCGCGGCGGGAGATCAAGAAGTACCTTTGAACCCCGGTGCGGGGAGGCGCCGGTACGGCACCTCCCCGGCGGGCCAGAAGGCGGGTCAGAAGGTGAGCTGCCAGCTGTCGATGTAGCCGGTGTCCTGCGCGGCGACATCCCTGACCTGCAGCTTCCAGGTGCCGTTGGCCACCTCGCTCGACGCGTTGACCGTGTACGTCGCGATCACGTTGTCCGCGGAGTCGCTACTGCTGGAGTTCTTCAGCCGGTAGGCCGTCCCGTCGGGAGCGAGCAGGTCGACGACGAGGTCACCGCGGTAGGTGTGCTTGATGTCCACACCGACCTTGAGCGCGGAAGGGGCGTTGCCCGTACGCCCGGTCACCGCGACCGGGGAGGACACCGCGGCGCCGTTGTCGGGCACGTTGTAGTTGGCGGCGTTGCTGAAGACGGTCCCGGTCGGCGGGGTGACCGTGCCGGCGGACAGGGTCCATATCGCATGGGCCACCGCGTCGCTGTTGCGGTCCAGGGCCGTGTCGTTGATGTTCGCCGTCGTGTCGCACGACGAGTGGTAGCAGCGGTCGAAGGCCTGACCGGCCGTGCCGCCCCACTTCTGGGCCTGGGAACTCGTCTTCGTGTAGTCCGCACCCGAGAACAGGCCGCCCACCGGGACGCCCGCGCTCTTGAACGGGGCGTGGTCGGAACGTCCGTCGCCCTCGGTCTCGATCTCCGTGGGTATCGACAGACCGGCGTAGTAGTCCTTGAAGGTCTGCTCGATGACCGGGTCGTCGTCGTAGACGAAGTAGCCCGGGTTGGGCGACCCGATCATGTCGAAGTTGAGATAGCCGGCGAGCTTGGAACGCTCGGTGGAGGCCAGGTTGTTGACGTAGTACTTCGATCCGACGAGGCCCAGCTCCTCGGCTCCCCACCAGGCGAAGCGCAGGTGCTTGTCGGGCGCGAGCTGCGCCCGGGAGACCGCGAGGGCGGTCTCCAGCACGGCCGCCGATCCGGAACCGTTGTCGTTGATCCCGGCTCCGGAGGTCACCGAGTCGAGGTGCGAGCCGGCCATGAGGATGTTGTCCGGGTCACCGCCCGGCCAGTCGGCGATGAGGTTGTACCCGGTGGCGCCGCCGGAGGTGAACTGCTGGAGGGCCGTGGTGTATCCGGCCGCGTCCAGCTTGGCCTTCACGTAGTCGACGGACGCCTTGTAACCGGTGCGCCCGTGGGCCCGGTTGCCGCCGTTGGCGGTGGCGATCGACTGGAGCTGGGTGAGGTGCGCCTTGACGTTGGCCAGGGGTATGTCGGGGGCGGCGGCGACCGCGGGGGCGGCCGGTTCCGCGTGGACCGCGGGGGCCGCGGCTGCCAGTAGGGCGGTCGCGGCGAGCGCGACGGCGGGCAGGGATCTGAGGCGGTGAGGTCTCATGTCAGGCTCCGGATTCCGTTGGGGAGTGACGGAACGTGCGGGGGTCCCCGTCCGTGCACGGCCCGGGGCCTGGAGCTGGCGGTGCGAAGTGCGCCCCCGATGCTCAATCAATGTCCGCGTACAGTCAAGAGCAGGATTCGGGCAGCACTGTCCGGTATACGGACATACGAGGTGAGCGTCCCGCCGCCGCGGGGCTGTACGAGGACGAGGAGCTCGTCCGGAAGGCGCTCACGCGATCCGCGTCTTCGCGGAGGAGCTCACCCCGGAACTCCTCATCGCCCTCGGCATACCGGACCCCGACCGATCCCGGGCCGCCGGCCCGATCCGTCAGGGGCGCGGATCCGTCAGGGTGGCAGCCCTCAGGGGCGCAGCGCCCTCAGCAGCAGGTCCGCCAGGTGGTCGGCGACCTCCTGCTGACTGAGCGGGCCGTCCGGGCGGTACCACGTGGAGAGGTGGTGCACCGAGCCGAAGTGGTAGTCGACGACCAGGTCGGCCGGGGTCGCCGAGGAGAACACGCCGGCCCTCTGCCCCTCCTCGATCAGGGCCCGGAAGCGTTCGTGGTAGCGGCGGCGCTCGATCCGCACCTGCTTGTTCTTCTCCGGGCTCAGGTGGTGCATGGAGCGGAAGAAGATGGAGGCGTCGTCGAGGTTGTCGATGGTCGTGACGACGACGTCGGCCGCGGCGTCCCGTAGTCGCTCCTCGACGGGCGCCTCGGCGTCGGCGAAGGCGTCCAGCCGCTCCTGCTGGAGCCGCAGCACCCGGGCGTAGACCTCCTGGAGGAGGTCCTCCTTGGAGCCGAAGTAGTGGTAGAGGGCCCCCTTGGTGACCCCCGCCGCCTCGACGATCTCCTGGACGGACGTGCGGTCGTAACCACGCTCCGCGAAGAGCCGGGTCGCGGCGGCCAGCAGCCTCTGGGGAACGGGCACACCGTTCCCCTCCGTCGCCTTGGCCATTGCCGCCACCTGTCCTCTCGTACCGTGCGTGAACCGCTCTACCGGGGGGAACGCAGTTCCCGCCTCAGGATCTTCCCACTGGCCGTCTTGGGAAGTTCCGTCAGGATCTCCACTTCGCGCGGGTACTTGTACGCCGCCGGCCGCTCCTTGCGGTGAGTGCGGTGCGGTCCGGGGCCCGCTACGGCGGCGCGGAAGGCGTGCACCACGGTCTCGGCCGGGTGGACGAGGGCGAGCTGGGCCTCGCCGAGCAGCGCTGTCCAGGGCTTCGCCGCGTAGATCGACTCGGTCATGCGCCGGTCGCCTCCCACTTCTGCTGCAGGTGGTTCATGTTGCCGATCCAATGGTCGGGGTCCTTGGCGCGGGCGCGGTAGTAGCCGGCGACCTCGGGGTGCGGCAGCACCAGGAAGCGGTCCTGCTCCATGGCCTCGAACAGTGCGTCGGCGACCGCTTCCGGTTCGATCGCGGTGGGGGCGAGGACGAGGTCGCCCGCCGATCCGGCGGCCGTGAGCATGTCCGTTCGCACCCCCTGGGGGCAGATCGTGTGGACCTTGACGCCGCGGTGCCGGTAGGTCAGGGAGAGCCATTCGGCGAAGGCGACGGCACCGTGCTTGGAAACGCTGTACGGGGCCGCCCCGATCATCGTGAGCAGTCCCGCCGCCGACGCGGTGGAGACGAAACGGCCGCTGCCACGCTCCAGCCAGTCGGGCAGCAACGCCTTGGCCGCGCGGACGTGCGCCATCACGTTGACGTCCCAGGCCGCGGCCCACACGTCCTCGTCGGCGAAGGCGTCGCCCCCCGACGCGAGACCGGCGTTGGCGCAGTAGACGTCCACGGTGCCGCCGAGTGCCTCACGCGCGGCGTCCACGACGGTGGAGGCGTCGCCGGCCACGACGGTGCCGCCGATCTCCTCGGCGAGCGCCTCGACCCGGTCCGCCGCGAGGTCGTTGACGACGACCCGTGCACCCTCCGCGGCGAATCTGCGGGCCAGAGCGGCTCCGATACCGCCTCCGGCTCCGGTCACCACTACGCCAGCGCCCTGCACCGTACTCATCGGTCCCGCCTTTCCCGTCCGTCCTACCCGGCAGACTAACCAGTCGGTATGTGATGGGGGAAGGGGCCCGGGGCAGGACTGGGAATCTGCCCAGTCCTGGGCGTTCCGTGTAGACCACACCCGCGCTAGCGTGCGTGACCATGGCAGTCGTCGCGATCATGGAGGTAGTGCAATGACCCTGTCCAGGCGTGGTGTGCTGGCAGTCGGCGGAGCGATCGGGGCCCTCGCGGCCACCGCCGCCGGGCCAGGGACGGCCGCGGCGGCGGGCCGGGGGCCAGGCGCCGGGCACGGCCGTGTCCGCACCGGTTTCGACCGGCTGGCCGCCGGCGGTTACCGGATGCTGGCCGGGGAGAAGGTCGGCATCGTCACCAACCCCACCGGGATCACTTCGGACGTCCGGCACATCGTCGATGTGATGCATCCCGACGACCGGGTGAATCTGACCGCGGTCTTCGGACCCGAGCACGGCTTCCGGGGGACGGCGCAGGCGGGCGGCTCGGAGGGGCGCTACGACGACCCCGCGACCGGGCTCCCGGTCTACGACACGTATCTGAAGAGCGGGCAGGCCCTCGCCGGCATCTTCACGGCGTCGGGCGTCGACACGGTGGTCTTCGACATCCAGGACGCGGGTGCCCGCTTCTACACGTACATCTGGACGCTGTACGACTGCATGGAGGCGGCGGCGCTCGCGGGCAAGCGGTTCGTCGTGCTGGACCGGCCGAACCCGGTCACCGGCCGCGCCGCCCTGGGTCCCGTGCTCGACCGGGCCTTCGCGTCGTTCGTGGGCCGCCGGGAGATCTCCCAGGCGCACGGCATGACGGTCGCTGAGCTGGCCCTGCTCTTCAACTCCGAGTTCCTGGCGGACCGCCCCGTGGAGCTGGACGTCGTGAAGATGTCGGGGTGGCGGCGCGGCGACTTCTTCGACGCGACGGGTCTTCCGTGGGTCCCGCCGAGCCCCAACATGCCGACCCCGGACACGGCGCTGGTCTACTCGGGTACGTGCCTGTTCGAAGGCACGCTCCTGTCCGAGGGCCGGGGCACGACGCGGCCCTTCGAGCTGCTGGGCGCGGAAGGCGTCGACCACCGCTGGGCGGCAGCCGCCAACGCGCTGGACCTGCCAGGGGTGGCGTTGCGCGAGGCCTATTTCACGCCGACGTTCTCCAAGTTCCAGGGGAAGACGGTGGGCGGGGTGCAGGTGCACGTCCAGGACCGGGAGGTCTTCGACCCGGTACGCACCGGGATCGCGCTGCTGGTGACGGCCAAGCGGACCTGGAGCGGGTTCGGCTGGCGGCCCGACAACGCCATCGACCGGCTCTCGGGCAACACCCGGGTACGCACCATGATCGACGCGGGAGCGGACACGGACGAGGTGGTGGGGGCCTGGCAGGCCGACCTCGCCGCGTTCCGGAAGATGCGGCGGGAGTACCTGCTGTACAGGTGAGTCGCCGGCGTACGGACGCGGAGGCGGGGTGGTACGGGCCGGGCCCGTACCACCCCGCCTCCGTCTCAGCTCGTTTGCGGAGCTGTCAGGAAGTTGCGGCAGAGGTCCTGTCCGGTACTGCGGGTGCTCACTCAGCGGTGCGAGGGGAACTCCACGACCTGCTGGTACGTCGGCCGGTTCTGCCAGTGGATCGACTTCTGCGAGATCCCGCCCAGCGGACGGTGGACGATCGCGTCGGTGCACCACTGCTCGCCGGCCTTGCAGCTGTCGTCACCCGGGTAGACCGTGGCCGCGGGTACGGCCGCCGCCTCCTTCAGGGTGCTGAGCAGCGCGGAACGGCAGGCGCCGAGGTCGCCGCCACCGCAGTACGTCTTCGCCAGCGGCCCCTTGACGGGCTGCCCGAGGACCTGACGCAGGTCCTTGTCCGCGAAGCCCCACCAGCCGTACTGGAACGCGGAGCCGCTGTGCGCACCGCTGGGGCCGTGGCTCGCCGCCGGGGACTCGTCCGTGGCCAGGCTCGCGGTGAGCGCGCCGTAGAGGCCGTCGCCCAGCCCCGGACGGAACTCCGCCTCGATCAGCTTCGGCCACCACGCGTCCATGATCCGTACGGCGTCCGCGTGCGTGTACGTGTGCGATCCGGGGCCGGTCTCCTTGCGCTGGGCCCCGGCGGCCCGCCAGGAGTCGAGTTGCTGCACCGCCGTGTTGAGCGCCGGGTCGGTGACCGGCTGGGAACGCAGGACCTTCAGGAGCTCGGGCAGCAGCTGCTCGCCGCGCAGGTCGGTGAGTGCTGCTTCCGCCATGGCGCGGGTGAGGGAGGCGCGGGTCACGCCGCCGTCCTCCACGAGTGCGGAGACCCGGTCGTCGAGGAGGTCGCCCCGGTGCACGGCGCCGAATCCGAACGCCGCGGTGGAGTAGTCCTTGGCCTGCCGGTTGTTCCACGAGATGTAGTAGTCCTGGCCGCTGGACTGCGGGTGTTCGGCGAACGGGGTGTAGTCGGTGGTGTTGGCCGCCGGGTCGTAGCCCCGCCACTCGTACGCCTGCTCGGCCTTGACCGGCAGGGCGGCGTCGACGCCGGCCGCGCGCACCGGGTTCATGCCGCTGTTGTAGTACGCCGCCGTGCGCGAGTCCGCATAGAACCAGTTGAAGGCGTAGTCGATGTGGCTCGCCGCCCGCTGGAAGGAGGCCGCGTCCGTCACGTACGCCGGGTCGTTGAGCAGTTGGAAACCGATGATCGAGTCGGCCTCGTGACGGTAGGTGGTGCGCAGCGAGGTGTAGGCGACGGGCTTGCCGCCGACCGTGGCGCGGTGGGTGACGATGCCGTAGTCCGTGCGCCACACCTGCATCCGGTAGGAGCCCTTGGCGGTGGAGTCGGCGACGGTGGGCTTCCAGGAGTTGCCGCGTTCGAGCTTCTCCATCGCCGCGCAGGCGCCCCGGAAGCGGTAGTGCGCGGAGTCCTTGGTGGGCGTGGAGCCGTCGGGTTCGCAGAGTTCGACGGCGTAGGTGTCCGTGATGTCCTGGGCGGCGGAGGTGGCGCTCCAGGCGTAGTCCTGGCCCCGGCCCATCTGGATGTACATGCCGACACCGGCGAAGGAGACGCCCCGGGCGCTGATGCCCGGCCCCTGGAGCTCCTGCAGCATCATCAGCTGCGGGGCGAAGTAGCCGGTCTGGGGGCCCATGACGGCGATCGGGTTGCCGCTCGCGGTGTGCTTGCCTGACACCAGCAGGGCGTTGGACATGCCCCGCTTCTGGGCGCCGTCGCCGGATCCGGGGAGCGAGCCCTCGGGTATCACGCCGTCGTCGAACACACCCTGCAGCGGTTTCAGCGAGGCCGGCGCGTCGACGGGTGCCTTGCGGTTGCTGCCCGCCGAACCGGTGCGGTCGTGGATGAGCGGTTCGGGGGTGACGGAGCCCGGGTCGGGCAGCGCGGTGCCACGGGCGTTGTCGGGCTTGCCCGCGTACGGGAACGAGGTGCCGTCGTGCACGGTGAGGACGGCCTCGGGGTCGTTGCGCTGGCGGAAGGACTCCCAGACCCGGGTGCCCTCCTCGACGCCGTACTTCTGCTGGGCGGCGAGCAGCGAGAGCGCGGCCTGGACCTCGCCGCCCCCTCCCCCGCCGAACTGCCCTCCGACGACGGAGGCGATCGAGATCAGGTCGGTCAGCTTGAACGGCTGGATCTCGCCGATGTTCGTGATCGCGTCGATCTTGCCGGTGAGGACGTACTCACCGGGGAAGTAGCGGCCGTTCTTCGACTTGACCCGGTAGGCGTTGATGCCGTCGACGTAGGCCTGCGCGTCGTCCATCGCCTGCTCGCCGAGCGCGCCCTCGGTGGTCCTGATGCGCTCGACCTGGGCTTCGAGATCCGCCTCGGTGTACGGGGCCTGCGGCCAGAACTGCTGCTCCAGGCCCTGGTTGGCCAGGGCTCCGCCGGCGAACGAGGTCAGCTCGCCGCGGCCGATGTGCCGGAAGAGGTCCATCAGCCACAGCCGGTCCTGCCCGGCGGCGAATCCCGCGCCGAACTCCGTGCCGTAGCGGGTGGTGCCCTTGATGTGCGGAACGCCGCTCTTCCTGTCGCGGGTGATGGTGACGTCCTCGCGCGGCGAGGTGACGGATTCCACCTGGTTCGCGGCGACGCCGAAGGAGGCGTCGTTGAAGAAGTCGGTGAGCTTCTGGTCGGTGAGGCCGGTGTGGCCCGCGACCAGGCCGTTGTAGCGGTCGAGTTGGTCGTCGCTGTGCGCGGGATGGGTGCCGAACGCCTTGTTGCCGAGGATCTCGACGAGCGTGGCGTTGCCGTTCTCGCCGGGCGGCAGGATGTCCGCGCACTGGCTCGCGCAGTGGTCGGTGACGGCGAGGGGCTTAGGTTGTGCCGCTCCGGCGACGGGTGCCGAGGCGAGAAGGGACGTGCCGAGAGCGAGAACGGCCGCGACTGCGGCGGCTCCGAGCGTGCGGGTGCGTGGGGGCATGCCTGCTCCTCCGGGTGGCCGATGCGCCGGAGGTTACTGGCGGTACGCCACGCCGGTAAGATGAACATCAGTCACTTTTTCCGAATCGCCACACGCCTGTGCACGGTCTCACACGGGCCGTCTCGATCCGTGGACGCATTTCACCTTTCGATGGAGCCGAATCGGGCAGTCGTACGTCCATCCCTTGACGCCGAAGTACGAGCGACGGAGGTGGCAGTGCCATGGCCGGTTTCCGGAGTCTTGCGAGACAGGTCCGCGATCCGCAGGGCGATCTGGCTTTGCGGCGGTACTCGCTGCGCAAATGCCTGGAACGATTCGCCCCGTACGGTCATCGGGCGACCTGGGATCACCTGTGCGCCCGGCACGGGATCGGGCCCGAGGACCGAGCCCCCGACCCGGCGCGACTGATCCACGCGCTGGAAGAGCTGGAAGAAGCGCGGGCCGTGTGGCTCGTGTACGAGACAGGGTTCGCCGAGCGGCGGCGACGCGAGAAGCACGACGGGCTGCGCAGGCCCGGCACATTCGACGACTGGCACCGCAGGACCTGGGGCGGCTACGGGATCGCGCACTGCGACGATCCGGGCGTCCACCCGAGCGCGCCCCTGGCCGAGGTCCTGGGACGGCTGATCTCGGCCCTCGGCTCCGAACCCGGCACGGCGTGTCCAGTCTGCACCGGGACCGGCATCGTCTGGCGGCATGACCTGGACCGCGAACCCGGGGCAGGCCCGGTCTGCACACGGTGCGGGATCGTGGTCCCCCGGCCCGTCCTGACGGCGGGCGCGCTGGCCAGGGCCCGGGGGGTGCGGTCCAGGGACCTGGCAGCGTCGGCGGCCTGAGTGCCCTCCCCGAGACAACGGCCGGCCGTGGTGCGGGCGCGTGGACAGCCCCGCGCGGGGACGTCGCGCACGCGCACCGAACACGCCCGGACGGAGAACGGTACGCTCAGGGGCGCTTCGCCGTGCCCCTTTCCGGCATGAGGCGCGACCCGGTCAGCCGGTCGCCGAACACGTCGTCGGGGTTGGACAGCACGCAGGTCTCCAGCGACAGGCACCCGCAGCCGATGCAGTCGGTGAGATGGTCGCGCAGCCGCCCCAGCTGCTTGATGCGCTCGTCGAGTTCCGAGCGCCACGCCCGGGAGAGCCGCGCCCAGTCCTCGCGGTTCGGCGTGCGCTCCTCGGGCAGTTCGGCCAGCGCGTCCCTGATGGTGGCCAGCGGGATGCCCACCCGCTGGGCCGCCCGGACGAAGGCCACCCTGCGCAGGGCGTCCCTGGTGTAACGGCGCTGGTTGCCGCTGGTCCGGGTGCTGCTGATCAGGCCCTTGGACTCGTAGAAGTGCAGGGCGGACACCGCGGCGCCGCTACGGGCGGAGAGCTGGCCGACGGTGAGTTCTTGGTAGGTCTGCGGGATCTGTGGCACTCCCCCCACGCTAGTGGCCACGCGTCCCCGCCCGCCCGTCACTTGCGGAACCCGGCCGGTTCGTCGTTGACAGGGAAGCGCGGCCCGACCATGCTGAGCAAGCGCTTAGACATTGCCCGGGCATGGCGAAGGACAGCCGGAAGGCAGGGACCAGGAACATGGCAGAGCCGAAGATCTTCACGTCCGCTCAGGAGCTGCGGGACGGCGTGGGCGAGGAACTCGGTCACAGCGACTGGCTGGAGATCGAGCAGAAGCGGATCGACCAGTTCGCGGAGGCCACCGGCGACCACCAGTGGATCCACGTGGACCCGGAGCGCGCCGCGGGCGGCCCCTTCGGCACGACGATCGCGCACGGCTACCTGACGCTGTCGCTGCTGCCGGTGTTCGTCCCGCAGATCCTGCGGGTCGAGGGCGCGAAGATGGGCATCAACTACGGGACCAACAAGGTCCGTTTCCCGTCGATCGTCCCCGTCGGTTCACGGCTGCGCGCCACGGCGGTGCTCAAGAGCGTCGAGGAGGCGGGCGGCGGCGTACAGGTGACCGCCCTCGTCACCGTCGAGCGCGAGGGCAGCGACAAGCCCGCCTGCGTCGCGGAGTCGGTGTCGCGCTACTACTTCTGAGCGGTGGGAGGCGCCGGGCCCCCGCGGGAGCCCGGCGTCACCTCTGTGCGCCCACCATCCGCAGGACCAGGTCCGCGTAGAGCGTACCGACCTCCTCGGGGGTGCGGCTGCCCTGCGCGTTGAACCAGCGCGCGACGTCGATGCAGAGGGAGAGCACGGCCAGCGTGGTGCCCGGCACGTCGGGGACGTCGAACTCGCCGGCCTCGACGCCCTCGCCGATGATGCGGCGCACCACGGCGTCGGTCCGCCGGCGCAGGGCGACGATCTCCGTGCGGTGCTCCTCGGCCAGGGCCTCCAGCTCGTACTGCACGACGCGCGCCGTGGTGTGCCGCTCGGCGTGCCAGCTGACGAAGGACCGCACCGCGTCGGCGAGCCGCTCGGACGCCGTACCACCACTGCCTGCGGCCGTCTCCAGGAGGAGCAGCGCGCGGTCGTGGCCGATCCGGCTGATGCGGTGGAGCAGCTCCTCCTTCGTCTTGTAGTGGATGTAGAGGGCGGCCGGGCTCATCCCGGCCCGGCCGGCGATGTCCCGGGTGGTGGTGGCGTGGTAGCCACGCTCGGCGAATGCCTCGACGGCCGCGACGAGCAGTCGCCTGGCCGCCTCGGGCGTGACCTCGCTCCACGGCATGTTCTCGCCGTCGGTCCCCTGCGCCGTACTCATCGCCACGTGCCCCTTTCCGCTGGCAGGACGAACACCATACCGCGAACCTGAGCAAGCGCTTAGATCGTCGGCGGACGGAGGACGGGGAGAGACCGTCAGAGCTTCTGGAAAGGATCGTGCTCGGCGAGGATCTTCTCCAGCAGGGCCTGGTCGACCCGGCTGATGATCTGGCCCGCCTCCTGCCGGTCCCTGATCACCTTGGCGAGGGTGAAGCACGAGGTGACCAGATACAGGACGCCGATGGCGAGGAAGGCCCACACCCAGGCGTCGACGTCGAGGAAGTAGATGCCGAGGGCCACGGCCCCCATCGCCACGCCGAAGGAGAGGACGGCCTGGCCATGGGGACAGCATCCGCCGCGCCACAGGGCCCCCGGTATCCGTCGGCGTACTCATCCGGTACTCAACGGGCCGGGGCGCCGGCCCCGGCCCAGGTCCGGTTCAGAATGCGGAGACGCCCGTCAGGGCGCGGCCGATGATGAGCTTCTGGATCTGGCTGGTGCCTTCGTAGAGGGTCATCACGCGGGCGTCCCTGACCAGCTTGCCCACGGGGTACTCGTCGATGTAGCCGTAACCGCCGAAGACCTGGAGGGCGTTGTTGGCGGCGCGCACCGCGGCCTCGGAGGCGAAGAGCTTGGCCGTGGACGCCGCGGTGGCGAATTCCTGACCCCGGTCGACGAGGTCGGCCACCCGCCAGGTCAGCATCCGGGCGGCGTCGACGTCCACGGAGATGTCGCTGATGAGCTCCTGGACCAGCTGGTAGCTCGCGATGGGCTTGCCGAACTGCTCGCGTTCGCCCGCGTAGCGCACCGCCGCGTCCAGTGCGGCCTGGGCGATCCCGACGCAGCCGGCCGCGACCGACATCCGCCCCTTGGCGAGGGCCGACATGGCGACGGAGAAGCCCTTCCCTTCGGGGCCCATCATGGCCGAGGCGGGGACGCGGACGTCCTCCAGCACGAGTTCGGCGGTGGCCTGGCCGCGCAGCCCGAGTTTGCCGTGGACCGTACGCCGGGTCAGGCCCGGGGAGTCGGCCGGCACCAGGAACGTGGAGATCCCCCGGTGCCCCGGGGTGTCGCCGGTGCGGGCGAAGAGCAGGACCACGTCGGCCCAGGTGCCGTTGGTGATGAACATCTTGCTGCCGTTGATGACGTATTCTCCGCCGTCGCGCACGGCCCGGGTCGTGAGGTTGCCGGCGTCGGAGCCTGTGCCCGGTTCGGTGAGACCGAAGCAGCCCACGGCGTCGCCCGCGGTGAGCGGCGGCAGCCACCGCCGCTTCTGCTCCTCGCTCCCCCAGGACGCGATCGTCTTGGCGACGAGTCCGAGCGATACGGACACGATGCCGCGCACGGAGGAGTCACCGCGCCCGAGCTCCTCGGTGACCAGGCAGTACGCGAGGTGGTCACCGCCGGAGCCGCCGTACTCCTCGGGAACGGTCAGCCCCAGGAAGCCCAGGGCACCGAGCTTCTTCACGATCGACTTGTCGACACTTTCGGCACGGTCCCACTCGACGACGTGCGGGGTGATCTCCCGCGCGACGAAGTCCTCGGCGAGCTGCCGGACGGCGTCCTGCTCCTCACTCAGCTCCAGGTTCATCCTGCGACACCCCACTTTTAATTAGCACTGCTAGTTTTTGATTCGCAGGCCCTACTATGTGCCGCATGGCCCGACCGCGCAAGCCCCTCCTGAGCAGAGACCGCATCGTCGAGGCGGCGGGCGCGCTCGTGGACGCCGAGGGACTGGGCGCGGTCTCGACCCGGCGTCTCGCGGCGGAGCTCGGGGTCAGCGGGCCCTCGCTCTACAACCACTTCCGGAACAAGGACGAGATCCTCGACGCGGTCGCCGACGCCGTCTCGGCGCAGGTCGACCTGTCGATGTTCGAGGAGTCCGACCCGCGCGACTGGCCCGCCGCCCTGCACGACTGGGCCGTCTCCTACCGGGCGGCGCTCGCCGCGCACCCGCACATCGTCCCGGTGCTCGCCCAGGGCCCGGGCCGCAGGCCGGCCGGCCTGCGGGTCGCAGACGCCGTCTTCGGCGCCATGGTCCGGGCCGGCTGGCCGCCCGCGCAGGCCACCTACATCGGCGCGCTGATGCGCTACTTCATCACCGGCTCGGCCCTCGGCTCCTTCGCGCGCGGATTCGTCGACGACGAGACCGCGTACGACCCCGCCGACTACCCCCACCTCGGCCAGGCCCACCTGCTGGCCGACCGCCGCCAGCAGGTCGACGAGGGCGCGTTCGAGACAGGGCTGCGCGCCCTGCTGGACGGCCTGGAACTGCAGTACGAGCAGGCAGCGGCCGGCCGTGCGGTTCGGCCGTCGCCGAACGGTTCCTGACGCATCCTGGACGCATGGCCCGTACGACGCACGACCCGATCGCGCCCCGGCTGGACTCCGGGTGGTGCGAGCGGGGTCGGGACCGGGAGAGCGGTGCGGGCGACTTCCCCGGGGAGGGAGGCGCTGTACCGGCTCCTGGGCGTCCAGGCGGCGTCACTTGACGCTCCCTGACAATTCGGTGGGCCCCGAAGCGTGACGGCCCTACGGTCGTCGTCATGACCTCGACACCGCCACCACCCGTGGCCTCCTCACCGGTACGCGACTGGCGCGCCCCGGCCGCAGCCTGCACCACCGTGCTCCTCTGGGCCTCGGCCTTCGTCTCCATCCGCAGCGCCGGCGAGGCCTACTCCCCCGGGGCGCTGGCCCTGGGCCGGCTGCTCGCGGGCACGCTGACCCTCGGCGCGATCCTCCTGCTGCGCCGCGAGGGGCTGCCGTCGCGGGCGGCGTGGCCCGGCGTCATCGGATCCGGGCTGCTGTGGTTCGGGCTCTACATGGTGGTGCTCAACTGGGGTGAGCAGCAGGTCGACGCGGGTACGGCGGCCATGGTCGTGAACATCGGGCCGATCCTGATGGCGCTGCTGGGCGCCAAGCTCCTCGGGGAGAGCCTGCCGCGCCGGCTCCTGACGGGGATGGGCGTCTCGTTCGCGGGCGCCGTCGTCGTCGGTCTGTCGATGTCGGGCCACGGCGGTTCCTCGGTGCTGGGCGTGCTCCTGTGCCTGCTGGCCGCGGTGGCGTACGCGGGAGGGGTGGTCATCCAGAAGCCTGCGCTCCGGCACGGATCCCCTTTGCAGATCACCACGTTCGGCTGCCTGATCGGTACGGTCGCCTGCCTGCCCTTCAGCGGCGTACTCGTCTCCGAGGCGGCCCACGCGCCGCTGTCCGCCACTCTGAACATGGTCTACCTCGGCGTGTTCCCGACGGCTCTGGCCTTCACGACGTGGGCGTACGCCCTGGCGAGGACCACAGCGGGGCGGATGGGCGCGACGACGTACGCGGTACCTGCCCTGGTGGTGCTGATGTCGTGGGTCCTGCTCGACGAGGTTCCCGCGCTGCTCACTGTGGGGGGCGGGCTGCTGTGCCTGGCCGGGGTGGCGGTGTCACGGACCCGTGGGCGGCGCGGCGGCGCGTCCGGCGGCATGGCGGTGGCGGCGGAGCAGGTGGCGGTGGAGCCGCCCGCCGAGGCCGGGCAGGTGGCGGTGGACCGGCCCTGAGGACCGGCGCCGGGAGGACCGGAGTCCTTCCCGCAGGTGCGCCCCGAGGCGTGCGGCGGGAGCTGGGCGGCGGATCGCGGCCCCGCTCCCGGATCCCGGCTAGTGCCCCTCCCGGCAAGCTTTGCCCCGTCGCGCCGCCCAGCACGCACGCTCCTACCGGGCAAACATTGCCGGTCGCGGCACTAGAAGACCACCAGCGCGCGGCCGCCCTTGCCCGCGACCATGTTCTCGAAGGCCGCCGGGATGCCCTCCAGCGCGATCCGCTCGGTGACCATCATCGAGAGGTCGAAACGGCCCGCGCGGATGTGCTCGGCCAGCACCGGCAGGTCGCGCTCGGGAACGCTGTCGCCGTAGACACAGCCGGTCAGCGAGCGGCCCCAGTGGAAGATCTCCAGGGCGTTGAACGACACCGCCTGGTCCTTGCCGCCGATCCCGACGACCGTGGTCCGTCCGCCCCTGCGGGTCGACTCCCAGGCACCCCGGATCGTGGTGGGCCGCCCCACGCATTCCACGGCCACGTCCGCACCCTGGCCCCCGGTGAGCTTGCGTACGGCGCGGGGGGTGGTGTCGGAGGCGACGACGTAATCGGTGGCGCCGGCCCGGCGGGCCAGTTCCTCCTTCTCCGGCGACACGTCGACGGCGATGATCCTGGACGCTCCGGCGATCCGGGCCGCCTGCAGGACCGCGAGGCCGACGCCGCCGATGCCGAAGACGACGACGCTCTCGCCCTCGCGCACCCGCGCGGAGTGGTGCACCGCGCCGTATCCGGTCAGGACGGCGCAGCCGAGCAGGGCGGCGTCGTCGAGCGGGATGCCGGCCGGGGCGGGCAGCACGCAGTTTCCGGCGACGACCGTTTCCTGCGCGAACGCGGCGACGTTGAGCCCCGGGTGGAGTTCGGTGCCGTCCGCCGTACGGGCGTGGACGCGGGCCGCGCCCTTCAGCGCGTCGGCGCAGAGCCAGACCTCGCCGATCCCGCAGTGGAAGCAGACCCCGCAGGACGGGGCCCAGTTGAGGACCACGGGGTCGCCCGCGGCAACGTGGGTGACACCCTCGCCGACGGCGAGCACCGTGCCGGCGCCCTCGTGGCCGAGGACCGCGGGGACCGGCAGCCGCATGGTGCCGTCGGACAGGGACAGGTCGGAGTGGCAGACCCCGGCGGCGGTGAGCCTGACGCTCACCTGGCCGGGGCCGGGCTCCGGGAGTTCGATGTCGGCGATCTCCAGGGGAGATCCGACGGCTGGCAGTACGGCGGCGCGGACCACGAAATGACTCCTCGGCGGATCGGCGTGGGACTCAGAACTGGAGGGACTTGGTCTGGAGGTACTCGGAGAGGCCGTGCGGGCCGAGCTCACGCCCCACCCCCGACTGCTTGTAGCCGCCGAAGGGGGCGAGGGGGTTGAAGCGCCCGCCGTTGATGTCGACCTGCCCGGTGTCCATGCGGCGGGCGAAAGCCACCGCCTCTTCGTCGTCAGCGCCCCAGACCGCGCCGGCGAGCCCGTACACGGTGTCGTTGGCGATCCGCAGGGCGTCGTCCACGTCCTCGTACCGCAGGATCGAGAGCACCGGGCCGAAGATCTCCTCCTGCGCGATGGTCATGTCCGGGGTGACGTCGGCGAAGACGGTGGGGCTGACGTAGTAGCCCCGCTCCTTGGGTGCCTCTGGGCCGCCCGCCACCAGGCGGGCCCCTTCCTCGACACCCTTCTCGATGTAACCCCGCACCCTGGCTTGCTGCTTGGCGTTGACGACGGGGCCGACGCGCTCACCGGGCACGTACTTGGCCACGGCCGCCGCAGCGAGGGCCACGGCCTCCTCGTAACGCTCCGCGTCGACCAGCATCCGGGCCCAGGCGCTGCACGTCTGGCCGGAGTTGGACATCACGTTGGCGACGCCGACGTTGACGGCCTTGGCGAGGTCGGCGCCGGGCAGGATCACGTTGGCCGACTTGCCGCCCAGCTCCAGGGCGACGCGCTTCACGGCGGCTCCCGCGGCGGCTCCGATCTGCCTGCCGACCGCGGTGGACCCGGTGAACGACACGAGGTCGACGTCCTCGTGCCCGGCGAGCGCCTGGCCCGCGACGGCGCCGGTCCCGGTGACCAGGTTGAAGACACCGGCTGGCAGGCCGGCCTCCTGAGTCACCTCGGCGAAGAGCTGCGCGGTGAGCGGGGTGTCCTCGGCGGGCTTCAGGACGACGGTGCAGCCTGCGGCGAGCGCGGGGGCCACCTTGGCGACGATCTGGTGCAGCGGGTAGTTCCAGGGCGTGATCGCCCCGACGACGCCGACGGGCTCCAGCAGGACGGTGGAGTTGCCCAGCTTCTCCTCGAAGACGTGGGAGGCGGCCAGTTCGGCGTACGAACCCGCCACGAGCACCGGGACGCCCGCGTGCACTGTGCGGGACAGCGGGAGCGGTGAGCCGAGTTCGGCGGTGACGGTCTCGGCGAACTCGTCCGTGCGGGCAACGAGCGCGTCACGCAGGGCCGTGAGCCGGGCGGCGCGCTCGGCGGGCGGGGTGGCGGCCCAGCCGGGGAAGGCCGCGCGGGCGGCGCCCACCGCGGCGTCGACGTCCGCGGCGGTGCCCGCAGGGACGTGCCCGATGACCTGCTCGTCCGCCGGGTTCACGACCGCGATCGTGTCCCGTCCGGCGGCGGGCCGCCACTCCCCGCCGATGTACATCCCGTCATGCGCCTTCATGGCTGATCCTCCCGGGCTCGCTGTGCCTGCCGCCGAAGCCTTGCGTCGTACGGACGGATGCCGTCCCGGGCCCAAACTAGCGCTGTTAGTTTTTCGGCGCCAGGGAACGGCCGGAGACGCAGATCACGCGCGACCGTGCCAACGGTCGCACGGCTCACCGCGAATGTCCCGGGGCCGTGCTCCGCCGAACGCCCACGCGGGTGCGGGCACCCGCGGGGCCGTGCGTCAGCCGGAGCTCCGCCCGGCCCGCGCCCGCCCGCCGGGTGCGGGCGCCACGGGGCCGGGCACGTCCCTGGCCCCGCCGCCCCGCAGACCGAGCCCCGCGGCCACGACGAGCAGGGCGCCCAGCATCACGAACGGCGCCGCCGTGCCCGCGAGTCCGGCGACCAGGCCGGCCGACGCGGGGGCGGCTACCTGGCCCAGCCGGTTGCCGGTCAGCCTGAGCGCGAGCGCGGTTGAACGGGCCGCCGCGGGAGCCGACCGGACGACTGTGGTCATGGACAGCGGCTGACCGACGCCGAGGCAGAAACCCAGGGCGCCGAGTATGACGGCGAGCGCCCACACGGGGACGGGCAGTGCGACGGCGGCGCAGAGGAGCCCGCCCGCCAGACAGGTCGCGAAGAGCAGGGCCGGGCGCCCGACCAGACGCAGCATCGGTGTCATGACCAGCCTGCAGGCGATGGTCGCGGCGGCCCGCAGGCTGAGCAGCAGCCCCACGGTGGCCGGTGCGATGTGGCGGGTCTCGCCGACGACCGGCAGGTAGGCGGTGAGGATGTCGGTGGCACTCAGCACGGCGAGGCTGATGAAGATGCCCGCCGGGACGCCTCGGGTCCGCAGGATGCCGCCGACCGGCACCTTCGCGGACGCGCGCCGCGGTGAACCCGTGGCCCGTACATGCTCGATACGCCACAGCGAGGTGAAGGAGACCGCGGCCACGGCCGCCGAGACGAGCAGCGCGAGAGCGCTCGTAGGGGCCATGGCCCCGTCACGCTCGGAGACGAGGTGGCCGGCGGCGATCGGCCCGATGAGCTGGCCCAGCGAGGCGCCGATGGTGAAGTGGCCGAAATTGCGGTCCTGTTCGGCTGGAGCCGACTGCCGGGCGACGAGCGACTGGGCGCCGATGACGAAGCAGAGGTGACCGAGGCCCATGACCCCGCTCCAGGCGGCCAGGACCGGGAGCGAGCCCGCGGTGCCGCTCAGGGCGCAGCCGCCGCCGATCAGGGCGACGCCGAGGGGCAGCAGGGGTGCGCGGCGGCCGTGGTCGGTCCGCCGGCCGAGCGGTACGGCGGCGAAGAGCGGCAGCAGCGCGTACACGCCCGCGATGACGCCGACGGCGCGTTCGTCGGCGCCGAGTGAGAGGGCCCGGTAGGAGACGGCGGGCCGCGCCATGGACACCGCCCCCTGCGCGAAGGCGAAGGCGATGACGAGGCGCAGCAGCCAGCCCCTGCCGGGCCGTGGTTGGTCGGGCATCAGATGATTCCGAAGAGGATTCCCGAGCCGAGGACCACGAGCGAGGTCAGCGCGGCCCACTTGACGGTGAAGCGGGTGTGGTCGCCGAACTCCACCTTGGCCATGCCGACCAGGACGAAGACGGCGGGTACGAGCGGGGACGACATGTGCAGGGGCTGGCCCGTGATCGACGCACGGGCGATCTCCAGGGAGGAGACGCCGTGGGAGGCCCCGGCCTCCGCCAGCACGGGCAGGACTCCGAAGTAGAAACCGTCGTTGGACATGAAGTAGGTGAGCGGGACGCTCAGGAGGCCGGTGACGAGGGCCATGTGCGGGCCCATCGCGTCGGGGATCGCGCCCACCAGCCAGTCCGCCATGTGGTCGACCATGCCGGTGCCGGTGAGCACGCCGGTGAAGACGGCCGCGGCGAAGACCATGCCCGAGACGTTGAGGACGTTGTCGGCGTGCGCGGCGACCCGTGCCCGCTGGTCCGGCATGTGCGGGAAGTTGACCGTGAGGGCGAGGGCCGCGCCGAGCAGGAAGAGCACCGGGATCGGCATGAGCTCCATGATCATCGCGGTCAGCAGGGCCACCGTGAGACCGGCGTTGAACCAGTAGAGCCTGGGCCTCAGGGTGGGCCTGTGGGGGTCCAGCCCCTGGAACTCCTCCTCCTCGGCAGCGGGTTCGGAGCCACCCGCGTCCCTCGTTCCGGCTTCGGCGCCCCGCACGTCTCCCGTACCTCCGGTGCGCGTCGGGGTGGCACCGCTCTTCGTGAGCCGGTCGCCTCCGGCCCCGGCGAGGACGGTCCCGGGTTCGCCGACGAGCACCTCGTCGAGGGTGAGGGTCCCGAGCCGCTCGCGTTCGCGGCGGCCCAGGACGCAGGCCAGCAGGATGACGGCGAGTAGGCCGACGGCGAGAGCCGGGATCATCGGGACGAAGATGTCGGCCGCGTCCACCTTGAGCGCGGTGGCGGCCCGGGCGGTGGGGCCGCCCCAGGGCAGGGTGTTCATGACCCCGTTGGCGGTGGCGGCGACGCCGGTCATCACGACCAGGCTCATCTTCAGCCGCTTGTAGAGCGGGTACATCGCCGAGACCGTGATCATGAACGTGGTGGAACCGTCGCCGTCCAGCGACACGACCGCGGCGAGCAGCGCCGTACCGATGACGATCCGCATCGGGTCGGCCTTGCAGAAGCGCAGGATGGCCCGGACGATCGGGTCGAACAGGCCGACGTCGATCATCACGCCGAAGTAGACGATGGCGAACATCAGCATCGCCGCGGTCGGCGCGAGGGTGCCGACCCCTTCGATGACGTAGTCGCCGAGCTTGGCGCCCTGTCCTACGGCTACGCAGAACAGGGCGGGGATCAGGACCAGCGCCGCGATGGGCGACATCTTCTTCATCATGATCAGGACCAGGAAGGTCGCGATCATGGCAAAGCCGAGGATTGTCAGCATGTGGGATACCTAACGTTCACCTTTGAACTCTCACCGGTACCGGCGGTCCGGATGACGTTAGGGGCCCCGAAGTAGCGTTAACAAGATGTTGACGTATGAGCAATACGAGCAAAACCCCAGGTCAACGACTTGGCGTGACGGACACCGGGACGGCGTTGAGCACCGAGGTCCCGGACAGCGGGTCCAGCAGCGTGCCGTCCAGGAGCTGGTTCACGTTGACACCCGGCTCCGACCCCGCGACCGCCGTGCGCGTGCCCGGACGGCTGTGGCCCCAGCCGTGCGGAAGGCTCACGACCCCGGTCCGGACCGAGTCGGTGATCTCGGCGGGAGCCTCGACCTCCCCGCCTGCCGCGGTGATCCGGGCGATGTCGCCCTCGGCGAGCCCGATCCGGGCCGCGTCGTCGGGGTGGATCTGCAGCGTGCAGACGTTCGAACCCCCGCGGAGCGCGGCGACGTTGTGCATCCAGCTGTTGTTGGACCGCAGATGGCGCCTGCCGACGAGGACGAGCCCCTCGGGCCGCGCGCCGAGCGACGCGCGCAGCCTGGGCAGGTCGGCGGCGATCGGCGCCGGGAGCAGCTCGATGCGGCCGCTGCGGGTCCGGAGCACCTCGGGGAGGCGCGGCTTCAGCGGGCCGAGGTCGATTCCGTGCGGGTGCGCGAGGACCTGTTCCAGCGTCAGCCCGTAGGGGCCGAGCCGCAGCATCAGGTCGAGGCGCCGCTCGGCCCCCGTGGTGCCGGTCAGGTCGGCCGCGAGGGAGTCGGGGGCTCCCGCCCTCGCGAGCGCCGTGGAGACGGCCAGGTCGTCGACGGCCTCGGGCGGCGCCCCGTGCATGCCTCCGACGGCGAGGATCAGCCGGGCGAGGATCTCGCTCTCGGACATCCTGTCCGCTTCCAGGGGCACGGCCGGACGGCTGTAGCGGACCTGGTTGCGTACGGCCAGGGAGTTGAACGCGAAGTCGAAGTGGGCGCTCTGCGAGGGCGGCGGCGGAGGCAGCACCACGTCGGCGTGGCGCGCGGTCTCGTTGAGGTAGGGATCGACGCTGATCATGAAGTCGAGGCCGTCGGTGAGCGCCCGGTCCAGCCGGTCGCCGTCGGGGGCGGACAGGACCGGATTGCCCGCGATGACGATCAGGGCCCGGATACGCCCCTCCCCCGGGGTCTCGATCTCCTCGGCCAGCGCGGCGACGGGCAGTTCGCCCTTGGCCTCGGGATGTCCCGAGACCCGGCTCTTCCAGCGCCCGAGGGCGAAGCCCTTGCCCGGGGCGGCGGCGCGGGGCGCGCGTCCGGTCGCGGAGAGGGGGAAGAGCGCGCCACCCGGGCGGTCGAGGTTGCCGGTGAGGACGTTGAGTACGTCGACGAGCCAGCTGGCCAGGGTCCCGTGTTCCACGGTGCAGCTGCCGATGCGCCCGTAGACGGCGGCGGCGGGGGCGGCGGCCAGTTCGCGGGCGATCTCCCTGATGGTGTCCGGGTCCAGGTCGCACGCCCCGGAGACCGCCTCGGGAGTGAAGTCCGCGATGGCCTGGGCCAGTTCGTCGTAACCGTCGAGATGCCCGGCGAGCACCCCCGGGTCGGCGAGCTTCTCGTCGAGGAGGACCTGGGTGAGCGCGGCGAGGAGGAGGGCGTCGGTGCCGGGCCGGATGGCGGCGTGCCGGTCGGCCAGCCGTGCGGTACGGGTGCGGCGGGGATCGATGACGGTGAGGGTGCCGCCGCGCCTGCGCAGCGCCTTGAGCTTGCCCGGGAAGTCGGCGGCCGTGCACAGGCTGCCGTTGGATTCCAGGGGGTTGGCACCGATCAGCAGCAGGTGCGCGGTGCGGTCCAGGTCGGGTACGGGGATGGCCTGGGCGTCGCCGAAGAGCAGTCCGCTGGAGACGTGTTTGGGCATCTGGTCCAGGGTGCTCGCGGTGAAGACGTTGCGGGTGCCGAGCGCGGAGAGCAGCAGCGGCGGATAGAGCGCGCCCGCCATCGTGTGGACATTGGGGTTGCCGAGGAAGACCCCGGCCGCCTGCTTGCCGTGCTCCTCGATCAGTGCGGGGATCTTCGCGGCGATCGCGTCGAAGGCCTCGGACCAGGTCGCCTCGCGCAGGACCCCGTCGGTGCGGACGAGCGGGGCGCGCAGCCGGTCGGGGTCAGCGTCGAGACCCCCGAAGGACGCACCCTTCGGGCAGATGAAGCCGTGGCTGAAGACGTCGTCCCGGTCACCGCGGGCGCCGGTGACGGTCGTCCCCTCGATGGTGAGGGTGAGCCCGCAGGTGGCTTCGCAGAGCGGGCAGACACGCAGAGCGGTGCGGGATTCGTGGGACATGGGCCCTCCCCGGGGCGGCGACGGTGGCACGCGGGCGTCATCCGGCGTCCCACGACGCGCACGGCGGGCGCGGGTTCCCGGCGGAACCGAGCATACCGACCGGTACGGATGGTGGCGAGGTGTTCGCGCCTCCGGTTGCCTCGCGGGGCGGAGTCAGGCGAGAACCCTGGCGAGATAGGCCTGGAGCAGAACCCGGGTCTCCTCTATGAGGTCCGGGTCCCCCTCCGGGTCGGCCCGGAAGGCGAGCTGGAGCAGCGCGTCGGCGGCCTGCACGCAGACCAGGGCCGTGCGGAGCAGCCCGGGATCGTCTGCGGCCCCGTCGCGCCCCCGGCCGAGGTGTCCTGAGAGCAGTTCCGCCAGGCGGGCCGCCACGAGCCGGTTCACGTCGTCGAGCGGACCGCTGACGGGCACGGGAAGCCCGAAGTCCACCAGGGCGAAGCCGGGCACGGAGCGCTTCATGGCCAGGTACTCGTCGAGCACGGCGTCGATGGCCAGACGCCACTCCTGCGGCGGGATGTCCGCGAGGCTGCCGGTGACACGCTCGGCGTAGACCTGCAGATTGCGTTCGGCCAGGGCGTCGACGAGCGCTCTCTTGTTGGGGAAGAAGCGGTAGACGGAGCCGATGGGCACCCCGGCGCGGTCGGCGACCGCCCGGGTGGACAGCTGCTCGTAGCCGCCCCCGTCGAGGAGTTCGGCGCCGGCGTCGAGGATCCGGGCGAGACGGTCGGCGCTGCGCTGCTGCACGGGGACGCGTCGGAGGTTCGTATGAGCACGGGACACGGCACCCATGATGCCGGTATGCCGTTGACGGGCCGCCTCTCGATTCCTACGGTGATCCATAGGAATCTTCGTCAGGGAATCCGTCGGGGATCCACGGGGTCCTTATATCAACCGGGAGCGCATGATGAGCGGCATCGAGCAGGCGAGGAAGACGGCGGACGGCCTCGGCTACGCATCCGGCTTCGGCAACGAGCACAGCTCGGAGGCCGTGCCAGGGGCTCTGCCGCACGGTCACAACTCCCCGCAGCGCGCGCCCCTCGGGCTGTACGCGGAACAGCTCAGCGGATCGGCCTTCACCGAACCCCGGGCCCGCAACCGCCGGTCCTGGCTCTACCGGATCCGCCCCTCTGCCGCGCATCCCGCCTTCGTCCGTGTCGACGACGGCACGCTGCGCACCGCCCCCTTCACCGAGACGGTCCCCGACCCCAACCGGCTGCGGTGGGACCCGCTCCCCGACCCCGCGCCCGGCACGGACTTCCTGACCGGCCTGTGGACACTGGGCGGCAACGGCGACGCCGCGCAGCGCTCCGGCATGGCCGTCCACCTGTACAGCGCGAACGCCTCCATGACCGACCGGGTGTTCAGCGACTCCGACGGGGAGCTCCTGATCGTCCCCGAGCGCGGCGGGCTGCTGCTCCGCACCGAGCTGGGCCTGCTGCGCGCCGAGCCGGGCCACGTGGCGCTGATCCCCCGCGGTGTCCGCTTCCGCGTCGAGTTGCTGGACCCCACCGCGCGCGGGTACGTCTGCGAGAACTACGGGCAGCCGTTCGTCCTGCCCGACCTGGGCCCGATCGGTGCCAACGGCCTCGCGAACGCACGCGACTTCCTGGCACCCGTCGCCGCGTTCGAGGACCACGAGGGCCCCGTCGAGGTCGTCAACAAGTTCTGCGGGAGCCTCTGGTCGGCGACGTACGGTCACTCACCCCTCGACGTCGTCGCCTGGCACGGCAACTACACGCCGTACGTCTACGACCTGCACCGCTTCAACGTCATCGGCACCATCAGCTACGACCACCCCGACCCGTCGATCTTCACCGTGCTGACCTCGCCGTCCGACACCCCCGGTCTGGCCGGTGTCGACTTCGTGCTGTTCGCCCCCCGCTGGCTGGTCGGCGAGGACACCTTCCGGCCGCCGTACTTCCACCGCAACGTGATGAGCGAGTACATGGGCCTGATCGAGGGGGCGTACGACGCGAAGGCGGGCGGGTTCGTACCCGGCGGCGGATCGCTGCACAACATGATGTCGGCACACGGCCCGGACCGCGAGACCTTCGACCGGGCGAGTGCGGCGGAGCTGAAGCCGCAGCGCATCGACGACGGCCTCGCGTTCATGTTCGAGACGCGCTGGCCGGTCACGGCGACCGCGCAGGCGGTCGGCGCTGGACACCTCCAGCGTGGGTACGACGACGTGTGGCAGGGTCTGAGCAGCAACTTCCGGCCGTGACCAGACGACCGGGCGACCGCGCAGAGAGCCCAGGTGAACCGGATGAATCAGGTCAACGAACTGCCTCGTACCCCTGGCTTCGCCCCCGACTCCCTGGTGCTGAACCGGAAGCTGCCCCTCTGGTACCAGGTCTCGCAGTCCCTGAGGGCCTCGATACTGGGACGCCGGCAGGACGCCTCGACGCGGCTGCCGACCGAGGAGCAGCTTGCGGTGCACTACGGGGTCAGCGTGCTCACGATGCGCCAGGCCCTCAAGGAGCTGGAGAGCGAGGGACTCATCAGCAGGCACCGGCGGCGCGGCACCTTCATCGAGCCGCGCGCCCGGCGGGTGTCGCCGGTCCAGCTGATGGGTTCCATCGACGCGATCGTCGCCCAGCAGTCGGGCGAGCGGACGACCGTGCTCGGCCACGGCCGGACGGCTGTCCCCGGCGATATCGCCGAGTTCTTCCCCGACTGCCCCGAAGTGGTCAGCTACCGGCGGCTGCGCTGCGACGACACCACCGGCGAGCCCACCAACTGGGCGGAGAACGCGGTACGGCCGGAGATCGCGGCCGGACTCGATGTGGCCGATCTGGAGCGCTGGCCCATGACCAAGGTCCTGCGCGACGCCGTCGGCGTGCGGATCTCCCGGATCACGGACACCGTCGAGGCCCGCCTCGCCGACCCCGAGACGGCGGAGTTGCTGCAGGTCCCGCTGCTCAGCCCGATCCTGCACTACACCGGGGTGACGTACGACGAGGAGGGCACCGTGGTGGACGTGGCGCGCATCCGGTACCGGGGCGACCGCTTCTCCTTCTCCGTGACGGTCGACGCGCACTGACGGCCCGCGGCCGCCGGTCGCTACGATGCCGGGGGCGGCGGACGCGGGGACGGGGAAGGACGACACGGTGGCAGCTCGGGTGGCGGCCGGAGCCGGCGGGGGCGACGGGCCCCCGCTGCTGGACGACCTCATGCCCTGGTCGGTGCGGCCCCTGAGAACGGGGCGTCCCTGGGTGACGGCCCCGGACGCGGCCTCGCTCCGGGCCCGGTGGGATCTTCTGGTGAGGGCGGAGGGCGCCGAGCAGGAGCGCCTGTTCCGGTCCAGCCCCTCCCGTACCCCGCTGACCCCGGCCGCCGCGCTGCCGGGCCGGTTCACCGGCACGGGCGGCTTCGCCCGGGACCCGGGGCCGTATCCGGAGCCGGTACGGATTCTGCACGGCCCTTTCGACGAGCACTGGATGATCCCCGACCACCGGCTGCTCGACGCGGCCCGCCCCGAGCTGTGGCGGGTCGCCGACGCACACCAGCTGTTCGCCGTCGAGCACGGGTACGTGCCGCGGGGCGGCGGGCCCGCCCTGTCCGTGACGGCCTTGCTGCCCGACGGCCACTCACCGGCGGGCCGCCCAGGCCGGATCCGGCCGCTCTACCGGCGTCCCGGCGCGCAGGAACCCAATCTCGCACCGGGTCTGCCGGATCTGCTGCGCTCCCGGTACGGGGACGCCGCCGGCGCGGAGTCCGTGCTCGCCTGGGTCCTGGCGGCCGCCCGCCCCTCCCCGTCCGGACCCGTCGTACCCCTGCCCGCGAACGGCGACCTGTGGGCGGAGGGGGTGGCGCTGGGCCGGGAGGTAATGCGGGTGCAGCTGCGCGGGGCACACGGCGGGGGGCGCCCGCGGCTGCCTGGCGGCCGTCGCCCGTATGTGCGGATGGCGATCCCTCCGCGGCCCGACGGGCTGGACTACGACCCGGGGACCGGGACACTGGCCCTCGGCACCGGTCGTATCTCCCCCGTTCCCGCGGGGGCCTGGGAGTTCCGGGTGAACGGGGTGCGGGTGCTGGACCTCTGGTGGGGGCGCCGCACCACACCGTCCGGAGCGGAGGGCCTGGCAGCGCTGTGTCCGCCCGGCTGGCCGCAGGAATGGACCTCCGAGCTGCTGGAACTGATAACGGTCCTGGCCCTGCTCGACGAGCTGGCGCCCCAGCAGGAGGCGCTGAGGGACCGGCTCGACGCAGATCCGGGCCTGACGCGGGACGGGCTACGCGGGGCCGGGGTACTCCCCGCACCCAGGTCCTCGCGACGGCCCGCCTCCGTGCTGGACCACCACGAGGAGGGTCCGGAAGGGCAGTTCGTCCTGCTGTGACCCCTCGGGCGGCGCAGCGGCTCCGGGCAAACGCCGGCGGCTACCTGTCGAACGAGTCCAGCACACGTTCGAGAGCCCGGTCGAATACCCCCTCCAGGTCGATCGGTCCGGGGTCCTCGGCGAATCCGGCCGCCATGCGCGGATACTTGCCGGTCGCGATCCGGCCGATCAGATAGCGGGTGCGGATCTCCTGCTCCTGCGCCTCGGACCAGGGGAGCGAGCGGCTGCGTTCCGCCGTGGCGATCTCGTTGGACACATACGTGGTGACGACACCGTTGACCATGGCGATGAGTTCCATCTTCTCGCCGAACCGGGCGTCGAACCCGTCCAGACAGCTGAGCGCGTACTCGAGGTAGAGAAGCGAGTTCGGACTGAACCCGTAGACCGGGGACATCAGCCGAGGCACCCAGGTGTGACGGTGCATCATCGCTCGCGACTGGTGGGCGAGGGCCAGGATGTCGGCGCGCCAGTCGCCGGAGGGTTTCTCCGGCAGGTCGTAGCCAGCGCTGACCGCGTCGAACATCAGCTCGTACAGGTCCTCCTTGCGCGGGACGTAGTTGTAGAGCGACATCGTGCCGCAGCCGAGCTCGGCGGCCACCTTGCGCATCGACACCGCGTCGAGGCCCTCCGCGTCGGCGATGCGCACGGCGGCGGCCGCGATGTCGGCACGGCTGAACGCGGGCTTGGGCCCACGCCCCGCACGCTCGGGGCGCGCCCAGATCACTTCGGGTACAGCGGGTCGCCCCACCATCGGTCATCACCTCTTCCACCATCGTAGTTACGTACACCGTACGTAGTGCGCTACGGTGGTCGCATGACAACTACGTACGCCGTACTTAGTGAAGGTCTGGAGAAGCGTTACCGAGACGTCCACGCACTGCGCGGGCTCGATCTCGCAGTGGCCGAGGGCACCGTGTGCGGAGTGCTGGGGCCGAACGGCGCGGGCAAGAGCACCGCCGTCCGGGTGCTGACCACACTGACCGGACCCGACGGCGGCAACGCCCGGGTCGCCGGTCACGACGTGGTCCGCGAAGCGGCGGCGGTGCGCGCGGCGATCGGCGTCACCGGACAGAGCACCTCGATCGACGGCGAGCTCTCCGGACGGCAGAATCTGCGGCTCTTCGCACGCCTGCTCCGCTTCCGGGGTACGGCGGGCCACGCACGCGCCGAGGAACTGCTGGAGCGCTTCGGCCTGACCGAGTCCGCCGACCGCCCCGCCCGTACCTACTCCGGCGGCATGCGCCGCCGGCTGGACCTCGCGGCGGGCCTGCTCACCCGCCCGCAGGTGCTCTTCCTGGACGAGCCGACGACCGGGCTCGACCCGCACAGCCGCAGCCAGATCTGGGCGGCCGTGCGCGAACTGGCGGGGCGGGGCACCACGGTCCTGCTCACCACCCAGTATCTGGAGGAGGCCGACCAGCTGGCGGACGACATCGTGCTGATCGACCATGGCCGGGCCGCACACCGCGGCACCCCCGCCGAACTCAAGGCGCTCATCGGCGGTTACGCGGAGGTCGTCGTCGCCGACACCTCAACGCTCCCTGCCGCGGCCGCGGTGCTCGACCAGTTGACCGGGGCCGAACCGGTGCTCGACCACGAGCGGCGCACCGTCCGCGTCGTCGCGTCCGACCCGGCTCTGACCCTGCCCCGCATCGTTCGCGAACTGGACACGGCGGGCGTCCCCCTGATCGACGCGAGTCTGCGTGCACCCACCCTCGACGAGGCCTTCCTCCGGCTGACCGGCCGGGCGGACGCCCACACGGTGAAGGAGCCGGCGGCGTGAACACGATCCTGGTCCCCGAGCGCGACCCGGCGCCCGCCACGGGCTCCACCCTGATCGCCGACGGCCTGGCGATGACCGGCCGCCACCTGCAGAAGACCAAGGCCGCGCCCGGCGTCCTGATCCTGACCCAGACCATGCCGATCACCATGCTGCTGTTCTTCGGCTACGTCTTCGGCAGCGCGCTGGCGGTGCCGGGGCAGGAGTACCGCGCGTTCCTGGTGCCGGGGCTCCTCGCCGCGACCGCTGCCAACGGCCTCATGACCGGCATGTTCCAGGCGGCGCAGGACTGCCACCGGGGAGTGATGGACCGCTTCCGTACGCTGCCGATGAGCCGGGCCGCCGTGCCGCTCGGCTCCACCGCCGCCGAGGTGCTGACCACCGCGGCCGGCCTGGTCCCCCTGATGCTCGTCGGACTCGTGGTGGGCTGGCGGATCGAAGGCGGTGCGGCCGGTGCCGCGGGCGCGTTCGGACTGCTTCTGCTCTTCCGGTTCAGCACCTCCTGGGCGGGCTACTGGCTCGGTCTGCTGATCCGCGACGAGGAGGCGGCGGGCCAGCTCGGCAGCGCGACCTTCGTGCTTCCGCTGCTCTCCAGCGCGTACATCCCCACCGGCGGCATGCCCGGGTGGCTGCGGACGATCGCCGAGTGGAATCCGATCAGCGCGCTGGCGGCGGCCACCCGCGACCTCTTCGGCAACGCGGCCCCGGCGGCCGGCGCCGCGTGGCCGTCCGCGCACCCCGTGGCCGGGACGCTGGCGTGGTCGGCGGTCCTGCTCGCGGTGTTCGTCCCGCTGACGGTGCGGCGGTACGCCCGCGACGGCGCGTGACAAGGGCGCCGCGCGCACGGTAAGCACGCTGCTCATGAGCAGCACACAGCCCCTCCCCCTGGACGGCGTCACCGTGGTGGCCGTCGAGCAGGCCGTCGCAGCCCCCTTCGCGACCCGGCAGCTCGCGGACCTCGGCGCGCGCGTCATCAAGATCGAGCGTCCGGACGGGGGTGACTTCGCGCGCGGTTACGACACGGCGGCACGGGGGCTCGCCTCCCACTTCGTCTGGTGCAACCGCGGAAAGGAGTCCGTCGCGATCGACCTGAAGGATCCGCGCGGTCTGGACGTGGTGCTCAGGCTCGTCGCCGGAGCCGACGTGTTCGTGCAGAACCTGGCACAGGGAGCGGCCGCCAGACTCGGCCTGGACGCGGCCTCCCTGTGTGCCGCGAACCCCCGGCTGGTGGCGGTGGACATCTCCGGTTACGGCGCCGGGGGGCCGTACGCGCACAAACGGGCCTACGACATGCTCGTCCAGTGCGAGGCGGGCCTGGTGTCCGTCACCGGGACGCCGGAGCGGCCCGTCAAGGCAGGGGTGCCCGCCGCCGACATCGCGGCGGGGATGTACGCCTTCTCCGGTGTGCTCGCGGCCCTGCTGAGGCGCGCCACGACGGGACGCGGGGGCCCGGTGGAGATCTCCATGCTGGACTCGCTGGCCGAGTGGATGGGCCATCCGCTGCACCACGGGATGCACGGGGGCCCGGCCCCGGCCCGTACGGGGCTCGCACACGCGGTGATCGTTCCCTACGACGCATACGCCACCGCCGACGGCGAACAGCTGCTGCTCTCCGTACAGAACGACCGGGAGTGGCGCCGGCTCGCCGAACAGGTACTGGAGCGGCCCGGTCTGGCCGATGACCCGGACTTCGCGACGAACGCCGCACGGACGGCCAACCGGGAGCGGACGGACGAGGTCGTGGGCGGCGTGCTCGCGGGACTGACGGGCGAGGAGGCCCTGGCAAGACTGGAGGCGGCGGGAATCGCCTGCGCCCGGCTGAACACGGTCGCGGACGTGGCCGCCCACCCCCAGCTGGCGGCGCGGGACCGGTGGCGGGAAGTGGACACACCTGTCGGTGCGTTGCGGGCCCTGCTTCCCCCGATCACGCTGCCGGGCGGAGCGCCGACGCCGATGGGTGCCGTACCGGCGCTGGGGGAACACACCGACGCAACGCTGCGGGCCCTGGGGATGACGGACGGGCAGACAGCAGCACTGCGCCGGGACGGAGTGATCGTGGACGCGGCCCTGAGCGGAGGGCCGGACCGTTCGTGACAGCCGTCGGTCAGCGGCGGCTGCCGAAGAGCGAACGCCGCAGTCGCCGCAGCGGTGCGAAGAGCGAGACACGCGCGCTCCTGCTCCTGCGGGTGTGCGCCGCGTCGCGCGAGGTCAGCTCGAGCATCAGCAGCGTCGCCTCCGCGGACTCGCGCTGCGGGACGGCGGGGCCGCCCAGCACTGCGAGATGGCGGTCGAGGCGCGAACTGGTCGCACCGCTCCCACATGTGATGGCAGGCACACGCGGCCTGCTCCGCATCGTTATCTGTTCCATGTCACTCCCCACCCGTACGAGGGCACCCGGCCCGGGCAGGTTAACCCTATCGTCCCGTGACGACACTCGTGTATCCCGGCCGCAGGATTGCATACCCGTGCACGGGTGTTGACGGGCCGTGACCGCAACCCCGCCGTTTCCGCCACGGGTTGGGCCGGCTTGGCGATGAATCACCGAATTCCGGCAGTACAGCGGCGGAAGGGCTCCCCGCCCGCTGTCCCGGGTGGACCGGTCTGCCGACCGGATCGCCTAGCTCACGAGCGTACGCCGGGCGCGTCCGGGAACCTCCGCCCGGCCCCGCTGCGCCCTGCCGCTTCGGCGCGCCGGTCGCTGCCGCGCCCCGCCCGGGGGATGCGCGACTCGATGTGCGAGGACGCCGGGGAGGAGACCACGAGGACGGAGTCTCCTCCCCGGCGGACGGCCGGGGACACGCCGGGTTGCCCTGTGGGGGTCAGGCCTTCGCGTTGAGGACGGGCAGGTAGCCGCCCGACTGCCCTGCGGCGGTCGGGTGGTAGGACTCGCCGATGTTGAGCCAGTTCACACTGTGCAGCCATGCGCTGCCCGAGCAGATCTCGTGCCCGGTGAAGGTCGAGGTGACGTCACCGAAGGTGAAGCCGTGGTCGGCGGCACGCTTGGCGGTGGCGGCGTTGAGGTAGTCGGCCGCGCCGTTGATGGCGGAGCGTTCGTTCTCGCTCAGACCGGCGATGCAGCTGCCGCCGAGCTTGTAGAAGCGGGGATAGCCCAGGACGACGACGTGGGCCGAGGGCGCCTTGGCGCTGATGGCCGAGTACACGGCGTCCAGCTTGCCGGGCAGGGTCGAGTCGACGTACGCGCGAGCGGTGGCGATCCGGCTGAGGCAGGTGGCCTCGGACTGCAGGACACAGGTCGTCATGACATCGGCGAAGCCCGCGTCGTTGCCCCCGATGGAGATCGAGACGAGATCGGTGGCGGAGCTGAGCGGACCGAGCTGACCGGCCGTGACGTCGCCGGTCCTGGCTCCCGAACACGCGGTGAAGGCGAACGACGCGGGGTTGTTGGCCGCCTTCCAGAGAGCCGGGTAGGCGCGGGTGCTGCGCTTGCAGTCACCACTCGCGCTGTCGTAGCTGCCCGCGCCCACTCCCGACGAGTACGAGTCACCCAGGGCCACGTAGTCGACGGCTGCGGACTCCTTGGCCTGAGCGACGCCGGCACCGGTCAGAGCGAGAACGGTGCCGAGCAGGAGAGAGGACGAGAACGCCACGAGTCTGGACATTTTCATGGAACCTCCTTGGGCAGGATCTCTGCCTACTCCGTGGTAGCAGTACCGGCCTCAGTTTCGGAAGTGTCCATGCCAAAATGCTTCAACAGCCCCTCACCCGAATCTTTATGACGGCGCCCCATGCCGTGCGGGACATCTCGCTCGCCGAGGGGCAAATCCGCCCGGCGGCCAGGCCGGGCGGGCCACCGGGCTCCCTCCCTCGCACACGTGCGGCGTCGCCGGGCAGGTCACGAAACCCGGGTGCGCGGACCGCCTCCGTGCCGGATCATGGGCGCCATGTCTGCCAACCCCGAGTCCGCCCTGCCGATCCGGCTCAACGTGGACGACAGCGATTCGCCGTCCGACGTCGTGGACGCGCTGTTCCTGGGCCGCTTCGCGACGGGTGAGCAGCCTTATTCGCACAGCTCCTCCCTCGACCGGGTGAAGTCGGGCGCGACCCTGCTCCCCCCGACTGCCAAGGTGCTGCGATCCGCCCGTGACGACGACCGCAATGCGACCCTCGCCGAGGGTGACGGGTGGACCGTGCTCGTCTCCCGCTGGAACCGCGGTGCCGACGTCACGGTGACCGCGGCGACACCCGAACTCGCCGAGAAGATCCTGTCCGAGGCGACCGACGGCGCGCACGACGAGCCGGAGCCGCAGCCGGAGAACGTGACCATGGGCTTCTGGTACGTCTCCCCGCGCCGCGGCCCGCACCGCACCACCCGGCAGATCGCCGCGGGCACCTGGGACGAGGTACGCCCCAACTACACGGCCCCGGTCGCCGATGCCATGGACCGGCTGATGAGGGTCACGCCCGACGACATCGCCGGCCGCCTGCTCCTGCTGCACGGCCCGCCGGGCACGGGCAAGACCTCCGCGCTGCGCACGCTCGCCCGCTCCTGGCGGGACTGGTGCCAGGTCGACTGCGTGCTGGACCCGGAGCGGCTGTTCAACGACGTCGGATACCTGATGGACATCGCGATCGGCGAGGACGACGGTTCGGCGAAGGGCCGGTGGCGTCTGCTGCTCCTGGAGGACTGCGACGAGCTGATCCGCGGCGAGGCCAAGCACACCGCCGGTCAGGCGCTGTCCCGGCTGCTGAACCTGACGGACGGCCTGCTGGGCCAGGGCCGCAACGTGCTGGTCGGGGTCACGACGAACGAGGACCTGGAGCGGCTGCACCCCGCCGTCGTGCGGCCGGGCCGGTGCCTGGCCCGCCTCGAGGTCGGCCCCCTGACCCGTCGGGAGTCGGTGTCCTGGCTGGGCACGGAGGAGGGGCTCGGCAGGGAGGGCGCCACACTCGCCGAGCTCTACGCGCTGCGTCGGGGCAGCGGCCCCGCGTCCGTGCCCAAGCAGGAATCCGGGGCGGACGCCGGGCTGTACCTCTGAGCGGGAGGGCCGGCGACGGACACCCGGCCCTCCAAGGCCTCGGCGCCGCACGGCGCCGGGCTCGGACGGGCGTCCGGTCCCGTGGTCTCAGCGCGCGTAGGCCGCCCGCACCGCGTCCTCGGCCAGGGCGAGCGCGTCGGCCTCCGGAAGTCCCAGGCGCCGCGCCTGCTCCGCGTAGTCCTGCGCAGCCGTCGCCGCGTGACGGGCGGCCGCGTCGCCTGCCGCGGCGACGAACGTGCCGTTGCGGCCCCGGGTCTCGATCACCCCGTCGGACTCCAGCGCACGGTAGGCCTTGGCGACGGTGTTGGCGGCGAGGCCGAGCTCCCCGGCGAGGCCCCGTACGGTCGGGAGCCGGTAGCCCACGGGCAGGGCGCCTGAGCGGGCCTGTTCGGACAGCTGGGCGCGCAGCTGCTCGTACGGGGCGGTGGCGGAGTCCGGGTCAACGGCGATCTTCAGGGTCACGCGCCGATTCTCTCCCACCGCCGGTCCGGGCACCGGCCCCGCGGCCGTAAATTCGGAGGCGGCCCGCCCGGTGACCCACGTACGGTCGCGCACATGACGGTATCCGTGCGCGACTTCCTTCCTGCCGACGCCGAGGCCTGGGTACAGGTGCGCCGTGCCGCGCTGCCGTACATGGTGACGACTCCCGAAGGGGTGCTGAGCGACCTGGCGGCGTCCCATCCCGACCGGCGTTTCCGGCTGCTGGTCGCAGAGGAGGACGGCGAGCTCATCGGCACCGCCCAGGTGGGCATCGCCCACGAGAGTCCGACTCCGGGCCAGGGTTTCTGCAATCCGTACGTCCGTCCGGACCGGCTGGGACGGGGCGCGGGGTCGCTGCTGCTGAGGACCGCCGAGGAGCATCTCGCCGCCGCGGGCGCGACCGACGTCTACTCCTGGGTGCTCGACGAACCCGCCAACCGCGCCTTCGCCGAGAAACGCGGGTACGAGGCGCGCCGGTCGGCTCACTTCCTCCGCCTCGGCCTGGCCGGCGGCTCACTCCCGCCGCTCCCGGAGCTGCCCGCCGGGGTCGAGCTGCTGAGCGCCGCCGACTTCGCGGACGATCCGCGCCCGCTGTTCGAGGCGGACGCCGAGGTGACCGCGGACGAACCGAGCGACGTCACGGCGGAGTTCACCGACTACGAGGACTGGCTGGCCACGACGTGGCGGCGGCCCGGCTTCGACCACGCGCTCACCACGGTCGTGACGGTCGACGGAGAGGTCGCCGCGTTCAGCGCGGCCGAGACCGACGGGCTGAACCGCTACTGGTCGGCCATGACGGGCACGCGGCGCGCCTTCCGCGGCCGCGGGCTCGCGAAGCTCGCCAAGAACGCCTCGCTGCACCGGTCGCGGGCCGCCGGCTACACGGACGCGTACACCGGCAACGACGCCGGCAACGGTCCGATGCTGGCGGTCAACCGGTGGTTCGGCTACGAGATCTGCGCGACGGAGGTACGTCATGTCCGCAGCATCGGCTGACCCCGCGGGCGCATTGACGGTGGCTCTGGTCAAGGCGGGCCGCACCAAGATCCGGTACCCGGCGGTGCGGGTCCGCGACGACGGGTGCCGGATCACGGTCCGGGCTCCGTGGGCGGCCCCGGGGGTGCGGGACTTCGGCTTCGTGCGCTTCGAGCCGGGGAACGTCCTCACCGAGCACTACTGGCGCGACCGGTGGTACGCGGTCAAGGAGGTGCGCACCGGTGGCGGGGAACTCAAGGGCTGGTACTGCGACATCACGAAGCCCGCCGTGCTGCGGGGCGCCGAGCTCGTGGTCGAGGACCTCGACCTCGACCTGTGGGTGTCCGCGGACGGCTCCACCGTGCTCCGGCTGGACGAGGACGAGTTCGAGGAGAGCGGTATCGCCGGCCGGGACCCGCAGGCGGCCGGAGCGGCCGTCCGGGCACTGGACGAGCTGGAACACCTCGCCCGGACCGGGGGTCTGGCGGGTCTCCTCGGCTGAGGGCCGTACCGCAGCACGGGGCGAGGCTGGGTGATCGCTCACGAGCCCCGTGGCCCGGCCCTCGGCGCGTCGGGGGCGCGTCGAAGGTCAGGGAACGCGGCCAGGCTCAGGGGGACACCAGCTCCACCTCGAAACCGGCGGTGTTCTCCAAGTACACCGCGTGGTGACCGCCTCCCACGGCGTGGGGATCGCGGTCCGGGAACAGCGGTCGCCAGCCGTGCACGGGGGCGCGGCGCACCAGTGCGTCGAGCGTCTCGCGGTCCCGGACGTGGAACGCCAGGTGGTTGAGGCCGGGTCGCAGCCTGTCGTGCGTGTCCCCGGTGAGGTCCGGGGACTGTTCGACCACCACATAGCTGTCACCGCGCCGCCAGCTGCGGCCCCGCGCCCAGCGCTGGTACGGGACATGGCCCAGCTCTCCCAGCAGCCAGCCCCAGTCCGACTCGGCCTCCGCCAGGTCGGGCACCCACAGCTCGATGTGGTGGACCCCGCCGGTGGGGGGCGCCGCCACCGGCAGCGGGACGGCACGCCGGATCCCCTCCGGTGCGTACGCGACGGGGTCGGCGTCCTCGTGCCAGTGGATGAGGAAGCGCTCCCCGGCGCGGTAGCCTTCGAGGCCCGCGCGGCAGAACGCGACCATGTCGTCCGGCAGCGCGTCCAGTGGGAACCAGGCGAGTTCGGAGCACTTCTCCGGCTCGGCGTTGCGGGGCGGGTGCGCGGGGTCGTACTGCGCCTCGAAGAACCAGCCCATCCGCGGATTCCCGCCCGGACCCTTGTGCTGCATGACCAGCGCCGTCCGGAGTTCGTCGGGGTCCAGGACGACTCCGATCTCCTCCGCCGTCTCCCGGATCACCGCCTCCCGGACGTCCTCGCCGTCCTCGGCGTGGCCGGAGGGGGCGTGCAGCAGGCCGTCGGCGTATCCCGTGCCCGCCCGCCGGGCGAGCAGGACGTCCGGCCCCCTGCGCAGGATCAGGTGGACATCGACGACCTCGCGGTGCCGGCGAGGCGGTTCGAGGCGGGCCACCAGGGCGTACCGCTCGTCGTCGACCTCCTTGCCCCAGAGCCGGGCGTCGCCGGAGAGCGGCTCGTACCGGACGCTATCGGTGTGACGGCTGAGCAGGTTGGTGAGGTGGTCCGCGGCGAGGCCCACTCCGCCCCACACTCCTTCGATCAACACCAGCCGCCCGCCCGGCCGCAGCAGCGAGAACCAGTGCCGCAGGGCTGCGTCGGGATCAGGTATCAGCCACACCATGTGGCGGGCGAGGATGACGTCGAAACGCCGGTTTCCGACCGGGGGAAGCCCCGCGTCCCCGACGAGGATCTCGGTGCCGGTCCCGGCCAGCTTGGCCCGCGCCTGCTCCACCATGCGCGGCGACCGGTCCACAGCGGTCACCCGGTGGCCCTGCCCCGCGACGAGGAGGGCGAGGCTGCCCGTGCCGCACCCGAGGTCGAGCACCTCGGAGCGCGTGGTGGGCAGCCAGGTCTCCATCCGCTGCGCCCAGGCGCTGCGGACCACCGGGTCCAGAAGCCCGTGGTCGGGTTCCTCGTCGAAGGATTCGGCGGCGGCATCCCAGTCGATCGTCGTCATGGGAACCATCTTGGCAGCCGCCACCGACAGTCCCTCACGTCCGCATCATCCCGGGCGCCTTCCTCACGAGGGGGCGCGGGAGCCGCTCCGGCCGCATAGCTGTGGTGTTCACGTATCGCTCGGCCACCGGCCATCCACTACGCGTGAGCATGACATCAACTCCCGGCAGTGTATCCCAGGTTGGCGCAGATCGACCGAGGAGGACCCGTGGTCGCACAATCCGTGTCCCGCAGGCAGATGTTCGGATACGGCGGGGCGGCAGCCGCCGCGCTGATGCTCGGGACGGGGGCGTGGGAGGCACAGTCCGCGTTCGCCGCGCCACCGCTGAAGGGGGACCCGTTCACCCTGGGTGTCGCCTCGGGCGACCCGGCGCCGGACGGCTTCGTGCTGTGGACACGTCTGGCTCCCGATCCCTTCGCCCAGGACGGTCTCGGCGGCATGCCCGCGAGACCGGTCCGCGTGCAGTACGAGGTAGCGCTCGACGAGCTCTTCCGCCGGGTCGTACGCCGGGGCAGCGTCGTCGCGAGCCCTGCGCTGGCCCACTCCGTCCACCCGGAGGTGCACGGGCTCGCTCCCGACCGCACCTACTGGTTCCGCTTCAGGGCAGGCTCCTCGATCTCCCCCGTGGGGCGTACGCGCACCACCCCCGCCCCCTCCGACTCACCCCGCGAGCTGAAGTTCGCCTTCGCGTCCTGCCAGGCCTGGCAGGACGGCTACTTCACGGCCTACCACCACATGGCGCAGGAGGACCTGGACCTGGTGGTGCACCTCGGTGACTACCTGTACGAGCACGGGGTCCGGACGAACAGACGCGGCGTGGTCACCGACCCGAAGTTCCACACGGAGACGATCGACCTCGCCCGTTACCGCCTCCAGTACGGCCTCTACAAGTCCGAGGCCCCGCTGCGCGAGGCGCACGCCGCCTTCCCGTGGATCATGACGTTCGACGACCACGAGGTGGAGAACAACTGGGCGGACGAGACCTCGGAAAACAACGAGGACCCCGCGACGTTCCTGCTGCGCCGCGCCGCCGCGTTCCAGGCGCTGTACGAGCACGCGCCGCTGCGCCGCGCGCAGCTGCCGAAGGGACCCGACGTACAGATGTACCGGCGGCTCCGCTACGGCCGGCTCGCCGACTTCACGATGCTGGACACCCGGCAGTACCGGGACGACCAGGCCTGCGGCGACGGCGTATCGGCCGACTGCGCCGAGCGCTTCGACAAGGACCGCACCCTGCTCGGTGCCCGCCAGCGGTCCTGGGTACTCGCGGGCTTCAGCCGCTCGCCCGCGCGCTGGCAGATCCTCGGCAACCAGGCGCCGATGGGCCAGACCGACCAGGACCCGGGCCCCGGCACGACTGTCTGGACGGACCCGTGGGACGGATACGTCGCCGAGCGCAACCGTCTGCTGGCACAGGCGGACAACCGTGGCGTGCGCAACCTGGTCGTCATCACGGGTGACCGGCACCAGAACTACGCGTGGGACCTGAAGCGCGACTACTCCGACCCGGGGTCGCCGACCGTGGGTTCGGAGTTCGTGGGGACGTCGATCACCAGCGGCGGCGACGGCGCCGACATGACGGCGCAGGGCGAGACGTTCCTCGCGGCGAATCCGCACATGAAGTTCTTCAACAACCAGCGCGGCTACGTCCGAGTGGCGGTGGAGCGCGACCGCTGGACGAGCGACTTCCGGGTCCTGCCCTTCGTGACGAAGCCGGACGCGCCGATCAGCACACGCGCGAGCGTCGTGGTGGAGGACGGCAGACCGGGGGTCCAGGTCTGACTTGCGGTCACCGCGTCGCCCGGACGGCACCGTCAGGGAGCGGCGGGTGCCGCCGGGCCGTGTCCCGATCAGCCCTCGCCGTCCGGTCCCGCCGCCCACTCCCGCTCTTCCTGAGCCCCCTCTCCGTACGCCGGCGGGCCGCCGGTGGCGCCCACCGCCGCTGACCGCACGACGGACGGCTGCCGGACCCCGGTGCGGGGTCCGGCAGCGCGTCTCAGCCGATGACCGAGGCGCAGGTCGTCGGTGTGGCGTGCGCGGGGTCGAGGGCGTTCTCGACCTCGTGGAAGGCGATCCGGTCGATGGTGCCGATCGCGACGTGCTCCGAGAGGTCGACCGGGCACAGGTCCTGGAGCAGGACGTTGCGTACGTTCGGACCGCTCAGGTACTGCGTGCGGTACGGAGTCACGACCTGGTCGAACTTGGTCGCGATGACGGTGTAGCGGACTCCGGGCACGGTGTCGCCGCCCGCGTTGAGCTTGGTGATGAAGGCGGATCCGGCGATCTGGTCGGCGAGTCCGGGGGTGTTCATGGTGAGGAGGTCCTCGATGCCGGGGAAGTACGGCAGCAGCCGCGTGAGGCCGAGGAGCGTGGTGCCGTGGTTGTCGGGGGCGATCCCGACGAGGGCGTTCACCTTGGCGGCGCCGCCGAGGAACTTCAGGTAGTAGTTGGGCATCATGCCGCCCTGGGAGTGGCCGACGAGGTCGGCCTTCGGGGCGCCTGTGGCCCCGAGGACCTTGTCGACGAACACGGCAAGCTGTCCGGCCGACGCGTCGATCGGGCCGAGGCCGTTGAAGAACGGCACGCCGGGGAGCTGTCCGTAGTCGAGCGAGAAGACGCAGTAGCCCCGGTTGACCAGGTACGGCGCGAGGACGAGCCAGTTGTCGACGGAGTTCCCGAAGGTTCCGTGGACGAGGACGACGGGGCGGGGGTGGGCTGCGGAGGGCTTGCAGGAGTAGTCGTTCCAGCCGCGGGAGGGTGCGGCGACACCTGCGGTGGCCGCACCGGCTGTCGCTGTGGGGGCGGCGACGAGCGCGGTCAGGGTGAGGATCAGTGCGGCGAGCGTACGACGTGCGCGTGGGGAGCGCCGAGGGCGGGTCCAGGGCAGCATCGGTTGGTCTCCTTGCGGCTCAGAGGAGGTGCGATGTCGGTGCGCCCTGCGGTCCGGACCACAGTGAACTGCATGTTCTGCGTGCTCATGCCAAATTACGCATGAGTAAGGTAGCGGGGGAAGTTACGCGTCGGTAAAAAAATCCGGGGCACCGGTTGACGCGGGATCAGGCCGCGAGCCGCCCGGGCTTCACGGCCTGCGGGCCGAACCTGGCGCGCAGCCGGTCGGACACCGCCTCGATCCGCCGCGCCCGTTCGTCCACCGGGTCGAAGGTGAGCTGACGGGAGGCCCGTTCGGCGTCGTGCAGCCCTTCCGCCCGCAGCCCGATGCCCCGCACCCGCGCCCGTTGCAAGGCGAAGGAGTCCTGGATGCGGTAGGCGAGCGAGGTGAGCGCCGCCGAGTGGGCGGTGGGCTCCTGGAGCGTGCGGCTGCGGGTGAGCGTCGAGTATCCGCTCCGGTCGGCGTAGCGCACCGACACCGCGAGCGAGCGGCACACCTGCTCGTCACCCCGCAGCCTGGCACCCAGCTCCTCGGTCAGCGAGAGGAGCGCGCGGCGATGCTGCTCCGGGTCGAGTTCGTCCCGGGGAAAGGTGCGTTCGGCGGCGACGGACCGGGCGGCGGCGTTGGGCACGACCCGCGTGCGGTCGATGCCGTTGGCCCGCTCCCACAGCTCGCGCCCGGCCCGCGCCCCGGTGATCCGCTGCAGGGTGGCGAGCGGCGCCGCGGCGGTCCGCCCGATGGAGTCGAGCCCGTATCCGCACAGGGTGCGCGCGGTTGCCGCCCCGACACCGTCCAGGGCGGCGACGGGCATGGGTGCGAGGAAGCCGGCGGCCTCACCGGGAGGCACCACGAGGGTCGTTCCGGCCGTCGCCCGACGCGCGGCCATCCGGGCCAGCATGGGGTTGGCGGCCGCCCCGATCGCGCAGTCCACCCCGTGCAGGGCGAGGGCGCGCACCCGGATCACCGAAGCCAGGCCCGCCGCGTCCTGCCCGAAGTAGCGGAGCGCCCCGCCGATGTCGGCGAGCGCCGCGCCGGGCGGAGCCGCCTCGACGACCGGGGTGAACGCCCCGAGGAGGGCGAGCAGCCCTTCGTAGTCCGCGCTGTCCGGCGGCCCTCCGCCGATGCGGCGGAAGCGCAGGTACAGGACGGCCGGCTCGTCGCTCATCCCGCGCTCCCGGGGCTCTGGTGCCACAGTTTCCTCCCGGTGGGCGCGCCCTCGCCCGCCGGCTGGAGGTCGGCCCAGGGATTCATCTCGTAGCCGGTCGGCATCTGGATGCGGCGGCCGGGCTCGGCGCTCTCCTCGCCCTCCTCGGTGCCGGGCACCTCGGCGAGCCGTGCGGCGACCGCGTCGAGGCCGCCGGTGCGGCGCAGTTCGGCCAGCTCCGCCAGGTTCCAGGCCGCCGACCCGACCACGCTCATGCTGCGGGGGCCCCGCCGCTGGACCACCCCGCGCACCAGCAGCAGCCAGGAGTGGAAGACGGTGTGCGCGCAGGCGGCGTGGCTGTCGTCGAAGAAGGCGAGGTCGACCAGGCCCGTGCCGTCGTCCAGGGTGGTGAAGATGACCCGCCGACCGGAGCGGACCGGCGGGGTCTGGGTGGCCGCCTTGGCGCCCGCGACCAGCACGGTCTCCCCGTGCCTGGCCTCCCGCAGCCGCTTGGCGGAGACCGCGCCCAGCTCTTCGAGGAAGGCGTGGTGATCGCCCATCAGATGGCGTGAGACGTCCATGCTGAGCACGCCGAGCTCGGCGCTGAGGCGTTCGGCGTCGTTGAGGTCGGGCAGCCCGATGCTGCCGGTCCTGTGCCCGCCGCCGAGCGGGAGCTGGGCTCCCGCCGAGCCGGAGCCGGAGCTCCGCTGGGCACGGTGGAGCTCGGACAGGTGCAGCAGCAGATCCCGCCGGTTGGCGCCGAAGGCGTCCAGCGCGCCGACCTGCGCGAGCCGTTCGGCGGCGGGCTTCCCGGGCCTGGCCCGTTGCCAGAAGTCCAGCAGCGACGCGTAGGGCTGCCCGGCCTCGATCCGGGCGACCTCGGCCCCACTGATGCCGTGGACGTCCGAGAGTGCCAGCCGCAATCCCCATTTTTCGCCATTGTCGCCAGACACCAGTTCGATCCGATGAGTGGCTGCGGACCGGTTCACGTCCAGCGGCAGGACGGGGACCCCGCGCCGTCGCGCGTCCGCGAGCAGCAGGCGCTTCGGGTACATCCCCGGATCGTGCGTGAGCAGTCCCGCGTAGAAGGCCGCCGGATGGTGCGCCTTGAGCCAGGCCGACTGGTAAGTCGGCACGGCGAAGGCGACCGCGTGCGCCTTGCAGAAGCCGTAGCTGCCGAACGCCTCGATGATCTCCCAGGCACGGGCGATCACCTCGGCGGCGTACTTCCGCTCCGCCGCCCGCCCCGCGAACCAGACCTTGATCCGGTCCTGCGACCCGGGGTCGGAGAGTCCGCGCCGCACCCGGTCGGCCTCGCCCCGGCCGCAGCCGGTCATGATGTCCACCATCTCGATGATCTGTTCGTGGAAGACGACCACGCCGTAGGTCTCGCGGAGCGCGCCCTCCAGGTCGGGGTGCGGGTAGCGCACGGGTGCGCGTCCGTGCCTGGCCTCGATGAAGGGCCGCACCATGTCGGCGGCGACCGGGCCCGGCCGGAACAGCGAGATGTCGACCACCAGGTCGTGGAAGGTGGCGGGCTGGAGCCGGCCGACCAGATCACGCTGGCCGGGTGACTCGATCTGGAAGCAGCCCAGCGTCTCCGCGCTCCTGATCAGCCGGTACGTCTCCGGGTCGCCCTGCGGCACGGCGTCCAGGTCGACCTCGCGCCCCGAGGCCCGCTTGACCTCGGTCACCGCGTGCGCCATCGCCGACTGCATCCGTACGCCGAGCACGTCGAGCTTGAGCAGCCCGAGGTGCTCCACGTCGTCCTTGTCGAACTGCGCCATCGGGATGGGGGCCCCTCCCACGCCTCCGGGGCTGTGGGGGACCTCGCCGCTGGTGGGCATGACGGGCGTGCGCCGCAGCAGCGAGTCGTCCGAGAGGAGCACCCCGCACGGGTGCATGGCGATACCGCGCGGCAGCGCGTCCAGCGCCTCCACCAGTTCCCAGAGGCGGCCGTACCTCTCCTTCTGCCCGGCAACGGCGCGCAGTTCGGGCAGTTCCTCCATCGCGGCGCGGGCGTCCCTGGCCCGGATGTGCGGGAACGCCTTGGCGAGCCGGTCGGTCTCGGCCGGGTCCATGGAGAGCGCGGCACCGACGTCGCGGATGGCGTGGCGCACCCGGTAGGTCTCGGACATGGAGACGGCCGCGACCCGTTCGACGCCGAAGCGGTCGATGATCGCGCGGTAGACGTCGAGCCGCCGGGCCGATTCCACGTCGATGTCGATGTCGGGCAGGACGAAGCGCCGCTTGGACAGGAAGCGCTCCATGAGCAGCCCGTGTTCGAGCGGGTCCGCGTCGGCGATCCCGAGCAGGTGGTTGACCAGGGAGCCGGCACCGGAGCCGCGCGCGGCGACCCGTATCCCCATCGCCTTCACGTCGTCGACTACCTGAGCCACCGTCAGGAAGTAGGAGGCGAAGCCGTGGTGGGCGATGATGTCCAGTTCGTGGTGCATCCGCTCCCAGTGGCCACGCCTGCGGTCGTAGCCGCGCCGCACCATTCCGGCGGCGGCGCGGGAGGCCAGCACCCGCTGGGCGGTGCGCAGCCCGGCCCCGACGAGGTGCGGCTCGGGGAAGTGGACACTGCCCAGCCCCAGGTCGCCTGCCGGGTCGACGCGGCAGGCGTCGGCGGTGTCCCGGGTCTCCGCGAGCAGCCGTTCCCCCGCGTCCCGCCCCAGCCCTGCGGCGGAGGCGATCCGCCCGGCGGTCTCCCGCATCGCGCGGGCGTCCTTGAGCCAGCGCTCCCCGCTGTCGAGGGGGGAGCGCCGCGGGTCGACGGGGACGAGCCTGCGGGCGGAGTCGAGTACGTCGGCGACGGGGCCCTGACCGGGATCGGCGTACCGGACGGCGTTGGTCAGCACCGCCCGCACCCCCTGCTCGGCGGCGAACCCGACGGTACGCGCGGCGAGCCGCAGCGAGCCGGGCCCGGTGCCCTCGCGGCCGTGATGGACGACTTCGAGACGCAGGGCGTCTCCGTAGATCTCCCGCCAGGGGGCGAGCAGCGCGGCGGCACGGTCGGGACGGCCCGCGGCCAGCGCCGCCCCGACTTCGGAGGCCGGGCCGAGCAGCACGGTGAGCCCTTCGCCGGACAGCGCGGACCTGGCGAGCAGCGGCTGCCCGGCGTCCGAGGCACCCTCGTCGGGGGCGTGGGCGGCGGTGACCAGCCGGCACAGTCCGGCCCAGCCGAGTGCGCCGTCCCGGGCGAGGAAGGTGACCCGGGGTGCGGATTCATCGACAAAGGCGCCGCCACGGGCCGGGGTGCGCGACCGGTGGGCGCGCCTCTCCCCCTCCCCCTGCCGTGCCACCGCGAGCTCGGCGCCGAAGAGCGGGCGTATCCCGGTCTTCTCGCAGGCCCTGGCGAAGCGGACCGCGCCCGCGAGGCTGTCGCGGTCGGTCAGCGCGAGGGCGCCCATCCCCCGCTCGGCGGCACGCTCGGCCAGCCGCTCCGGATGCGACGCCCCGTACCGCAGGGAGAACCCGGAAACGGTATGCAGATGCGTGAACCCGGGCATCCGCACCTCCTGGACCGATCCGTACTCGCCACCCCCTCGCTCTCCACCATAGACCAAGTTTCGAACGTTCGTACGATAATCGAGGTGCGGCCGCCCTTCCGCCATTCGGCCCGGTCCCGCCTGCGCGAACGCCGCACCCGCCGGACCGTGGGGGCATGAATTTCGCTGACGAGGTGAAGAGCGCCGTCACCGTACGGGCCGCACTGCTGGTCATCGGCGTACTGGGACTGCAGCTGCTGTTCATCGCCTCCTACGTCGGCGCGCTGCACAGGCCCGACCCGACGGACGTCCCCTTCGGGGTCGTCGCCCCCCAGCAGGTGTCCGGACAGCTCGTCACCCAGCTGGACGGCCTGCCCGGCGGCCCGCTGGACCCGCGGGCGGTGTCCGACGCGGCCGAGGCACGCCGGCAGATCCAGAACCGCGACATCGACGGCGCCCTGATCGTCAGTCCCACCGGGTCGGCCGACACCGTGCTCGTCGCCTCCGGCGGCGGCACCGTGCTGGCGGCCTCACTGGACAAGATCATCAGGGAAGCGGAAGGGCCCGGGCAGCGCATGGTGAGGACCGTGGACGTGGCTCCGGCCTCCCCCGACGACTTCGACGGGCTCTCGTCGTTCTACCTGGTCGTGGGCTGGTGCGTCGGCGGCTACCTCTGCGCCTCCATCCTCGCGATCAGCGCGGGCGCCAAACCGGCCAACCGGCAGCGCGCGGTGATCCGCACCGCGGTCATGGCGCTGTACGCGATCGCGGGCGGGATCGGCGGCGCTGTCATCATCGGCCCGATCCTCGGTGCGCTCCCGGGCAGCGTGTGGGCCCTTTCCGGCCTGGGAGCCCTGGTCGTCTTCTCGGTCGGCATGATCACACTCGCCCTGCAGGCACTCACCGGCATCGTCGGCATCGGCCTGGCCGTCCTGATCATCGTGATCGCGGGCAACCCGAGCGCGGGCGGCGCCTTCCCGCTGCCGATGCTGCCGGACTTCTGGCGGTCGATCGGCCCCGCCCTGCCACCCGGCGCGGGGACCTGGACGGCCCGCTCGATCGCGTACTTCAAGGGGAACGCGGTCACCGGCCCCCTGCTGGTGCTCTCGGCCTGGGCGGTCGCCGGCACGGCCTTGACCCTGCTCCTGTCGATGCGCCGGCGGGACGCGGACGGATCGCGGCAGGCGGCGGCTCCCGGAGGGGCGGCAGCCTCCCCCGGGGGCGGCTCGAGCCTCGCCTGAGGCCCGGCGTCTCCTCCACGAGGCTCGCGTCCCGGCCGGAGCGACGCGGAGAAAACCTCTGGCCGTGGTCATCGCGGAGCGCTACGCTCCTCCGCGATGACCACATTCTCCGTGAACAGAATGGGGGACCCGTCCGCGCAAGGTGAGTGCTGATGCTCACTCGGATCGCGAACAGGGACACCCTCCCGTCCTTCTGGCCGCGCGTACGCGAATTCGCCGTACCGGCCTCCATGATCGAGACCGCGACCGCCCGGCGTCGTGCCGGGGACTGGGCAGGAGCCTGCGCCGCGGCGGGCATCGATGTCGATGTCGCCCCACGGTCCGTGGCGCGGACCCACGGCCGTGAACTGGCGGCCCTCCTCCGGGACGACCTGCGCCACCTGGCTCCCGACCTGCTGCGCTGGCACATGCCGAGGATCGCTCCCGACGGACTGCTGCGCCCGGGCCTGACGGTCGCCCTGGCCCGCTACGACGAGGCGGGACGGGACGGCGTACGCACAGTGCACCTCGTGGCCCGGACTCCTCCGGCCTGGGCGGACGCGGGCCAGCGGATCAGCCTCGCCCTGTGGGACGGTTCCCGGCGGGCGGAGGCCTCGGCCCGCCGTCATCCGCATCCCCACCCCGACCGGCGGTTCCGCCTCGACCTGCACCGGCACTTGTGGGACGTCCGCAGGACCGCCGAGCTGCGTATGCGCTCCGGGGCCGACCTGCCGCCCGCAGCGGACCCGCCATCGGCGGAACAGGATTCCCCGGACACCGCTGCCCAGCAGGGCACTTGGGCCGTGGGCCGCTGGGCGGCGGAGCGTCGAGGGGCTGGCAGCGATGGGCCGAGGAGGCGTTCCATCCGCCCCAGGCGTGGCGGGATCTGCTGGGCTCGGCGGTCCGTTCGGCCGCCTCCGCGGCCGGTGCGGGCGAGGACTACACGTACGGCCGCCCGTCGCGGCGCTCGGCCGGGGTGCCGGGCGCCGTCCTTCCCAGCCTCCGGCGCAGGCCACCACGGGTCACCGTGGTCATCGACACGTCCGGCTCGGTCAGTGACGCCGAACTGGGCAGCGCGCTCCTGGAGGTCGCAGGCATCTCCCGCGCGGTGGGCGGGCGTCGCGATCTGGTGAGCGTCCTCTCGTGCGACGCCGCCGCCGGGGTCGTGCACCCGCTGTGCCGCGCCGAAGGCATTCCGCTGGTGGGCGGCGGGGGTACGGACCTGCGCGCGGGTTTCGCGCGGGCGCTCCGGTCCCGTCCCGGTCCGGACGTCGTCGTGGTCCTGACGGACGGCCAGACACGCTGGCCGTCCGTGAAACCGGCGTGCCGGACGGTGGTGGGCCTGTTCCCCCGGGTACGCCGCTCGTCGTGGGACGAGGACGATCCCGACTACGTCCCGAGGTCACCACCGGAGTGGGCGCGGACGGTGGTCATCGGGTAGGCCCCGAGATCACGGGCCGGTCATCCGAAGGCAACAGAATGTTCCTCCTACACAGGCTATGCATGGCAGGTTCATGGCGTCATTCTGGAGCGGCCTCGTGAGACCCACGAGGAGCACGGCTGCCTCGACCCCCTTTCATCCCACGGAGGTTGTTCATGCGTCGCCGCTTCGCCGCTCCCCTCACCGCCGTCGCCCTGTCGCTCCCCCTGGCCCTGATACCCGCCGCGTCCGCCTCCGCCGCCCCGTCGGACAAGCCGCAGGTCCTCAGCTCCTGGACCCAGACGAGCGCCTCCAGCTACAACGCCTGGAACTCCGCCCGCAACAACCAGGGCGCCTGGTCGGCGTACGGCTTCGACTGGTCGACGGACTACTGCAGCTCCTCCCCCGACAACCCGTTCGGCTTCCCCTTCCAGACCGCCTGCGCCCGGCACGACTTCGGCTACCGGAACTACAAGGCGGCGGGTACGTTCTCCGCGAACAAGTCCCGCATCGACTCCGCGTTCTACTCGGACCTCAAGCGGGTGTGCGCCGCCTACACCGGCGCGACGCTGACCGCGTGCAACAGCACGGCGTGGACCTATTACCACGCGGTGGACATCTTCGGCGTGGCACCGGCCAAGGCGACCGCCGGCAGCTCGGCACGGGCCGTCTGACCGTCGCCTCCGGAGCGCCTGGCCGGGCAAGGCCGACCTGACGGGCGAACCGCCGGTCACCGCATGAACCGAGGGCTTGAGGGTCCTCGGTTCATGCGAGTACCCCCGACAGGGGCAGCTGATCATGCCACTCGGTTCCCGGAAAGCCAGACGCCGCTTCCGGTTCCCGGCCCGCCAGAAGACCGCGCGCACCTGCCAGCGTCGTGAACTCCTCGGCCTCGGCGAGAAAGCGTTGTCCGGCGAAGAGGCGGATGCCGCGCGGGTCCGCTAGATCTTCGGGACAGCCTGATCGGGCAGTGGCGTGCGCTCCGTCCGGGCGACAGGCACCCGGGGATCGACCGGACGGGGCGGACCTGTGGTGGTGAACGTGACACTGTCGCGCGTGTGCGCACTCCTGAAGTGCACTTCGAAGTCGAGCTCTCCGGCTGTTCCGGCCGGAATGCTGTACGCCCAGGTGACCGAGAGCCGCCGCCTGCCGGATCTTCGAGTCGATCAACAACACGGGTGTCGGCCTCAGTCAGAGCGACCTGCTGCGCAACTACGTCTTCATGCTGCTGCCCCAGCGGGGCGAGCGGGTCTACCGGGAGCTGTGGCTGCCGATGCAGCAGAGCCTGGGCCCCAAGAACCTCGAACTACTGGTCTGGCTGGACCTGGTCGTGCGCGGTCACTACAAGACGAAGCAGAGCGAGATCTACCGCGAACAGCAGAAGCGGTTGCATCCGCTCACCGGTGACGAGAAGGCGCTGCAGCACGAGATCGCGCAGCTGTCGGAGCGCGCTCAACGATTCCTTCGCATCGTCGAACCGGCCCGCGAGCAGTCGCCGCAGCTGCGGGCCGCGCTCGAACGACTCGCCGCATGGGGCGGTCAGACGCACTATCCCTTGGCCCTGCATCTGCTGGATCTGGTCGACGCCGGCAGAACGAGCCCGCAAGGCGCAGCCGAGGCCCTGCTGTACGTCGAGTCGTATCTGGCCCGGCGCCTCATCTGCCAGACACCCACATCCAACCTGAACCGCATCTTCATGGAGGCTCCGAAAGACCTGGAGACCGACCGTCCGGCGGCCGAGGCCGTCCGGCGGTTCCTGTCAGGGAGGCGGCGCCGGTGGCCGAGCGACGAGGAGCTGCGGTCCGCGATCCGCAGCAAACCCTTCTACTGGAGCGGGCGACCTCCGCAGCGCAGTTTCATCCTGCGCCGCCTGGAGGAGAGCTACTCCCCCACCGAGCCCGTCGACTTCGCCAAGGCGTCCCTGAGCGTCGAGCACGTCCTTCCCCAGAAACCGGCACAGGCGTGGTTCGACCTCCTGTCCGACGAGACGGAGGAGGGCCAGTCACCCCAGGAACTGCATGCCTGCTGGTCCACACCCTCGGTAATCTGACGTTGACCGGCGACAACTCCAAGCTCTCCAACCACCCGTTCGAGCGCAAGCAGCAGATCCTCGACTCCAGCGCCCTGCGGATGAACCTGGAGATCGCCTCGTCGAAGCGCTGGGGCAAGGCGGAGATCACGGCCCGCGCCGACCGTCTCTGGGAGCGTGCCGCGAAGCTGTGGCCCGGCCCGATCGGAGGATTCCGCCCGGTCGGCGAGGAGTCGTCGAGCTGGGCGCAACTGCGAGCGGCGCTGGTCGCGATGCCCAGCGGCACATGGACGGCGTACGGCGATGTCGCCGAGCTCATCGGCAGCCATCCCGTACCCGTCGGCGCATACCTCTCGGCCAACCCGACGGTGATCGGCGCCTACCGGGTCCTGAGCTCCGAGAAGGTCTCGGCCGGCTTCCGCTGGGCAGAGGGCAGCGACCGGCTGCCGCCCCAGGACGTGCTGGAGAGTGAAGGCGTACGGTTCGACCGGTACGGCCGGGCCAACCGGTCTCAGCGCCTGACCGCCGCGGAGCTGGCCACCCTGCTGGGCAAGGACGTCACACAGCAGCCCGCGCACGACCCCCTGCCGGACAACGAGAACACCGAGGCCGCCGAGCGGTTCCGCAACCAGTTGCGCGAACACTGCCCGGACGCTGTGCCTGGGGTGACCGCGGCCCTCGATTTCTGGCGTCATCAGGGCGGCTACCTCAACTACGGGCGCCACGAGGAGACCAGCTGCTTCCCCGTGCTCGACGCCGGCACGAGCACCCGCCCGCACCTCGTGTGGCCGTTCGGCCTGTACCCGGTCAGCGGGACCGTGGAAGTCGTCTTCCAGTACCTCAAGGACCGCGCGCCGTTCGACGACACGGAACAGCGCCGTGAACTGTTGCGCCGGCTGAACGAGGTCGACGGCATCGACCTGCCCGAGGCCAAGCTGGAGCTACGCCCCTCGTTCCCGCTCCAGGTCTTCGCGGCACAGAGTGAGGCGATCTGCGAGGTCCTGGACTGGTTCGTTCACACGGCGGCCCTGGATCTGGCCCGGCGGGCCTGAGACATGGGTGCGGCGGCCTGAAGCGGGCCCCTCGGCCGTTCGGCAGGATCCGCCCTGCCCTTCCGCTGCGGCCCGCATGCTGTCCGACCCCCGCTGCTCTGCACCGGTAACCCCTCGGCCAGTTGGTCTCAGCGAAGAATTGACTGCGCAGGTCAGAGCCGAGCGAGGCGTCACCCTGGTGGTGTGCACAATGAGCGAATGACGCATACCGAGGATGCGGCCACCGCACACGCCTGGGCGGCCCTGGGGGGCCGGAGCCAACTGGTTCAGAGCGTGTCCTTCGAGGAGGCGGGCGCTGTCCTGCCGTCGCGTCTGCCAGTGAGGGAACTGGCGCGGGCCAGCGTCGGAGTGTCCTCGCTGGCGGCGGCGGAACTGCTGGCGCTGCGCAACCGCGTGCCGGTGCCCACAGTGCGGGTGAACGAGGCCGCGGTGGCCACCGCGTTCGTCAGTGAACGCCACCTGCGAATCGACGGCCGGGCCCCGACGTCCTTCGCCCCGCTGTCCGGGTTCTGGCCGGCGGCCGACGGCTGGGTTCGCACCCACGCCAACTACCCGCACCACCGAGCCCGGCTGCTCAGCGCCCTCGGTATCGCGGACACGGGAGGGGACCAGGCGCTTGTGGGTGCGCTCTCGAAGGAGTTGGCATCGCGTCCGGCCGGGGAGGTCCAGGAGACCATATACGCGGCAGGCGGCCTGGCCGTGGCCTTGGCTTCCGCACCCGCTGCGGCCGGGCCCGCCCTGGTCGAGACGCGGCACGTGGGGTCGGAGCAGCCCTCGGCTGCTGGCGCCCGCGTCCGTACCGGCCCAAGACGTGCGGGTCCTGGACCTGACCCGCGTCATCGCCGGCCCCGTCGGCACACGAACCCTGGCGCTGCTGGGCGCCGACGTGCTGCGCGTGGACGCCCCCCAGCTCCCCGAGGACGCAGATGCTCACGCCGACACCGGCGTGGGCAAGCGCTCCACGTTGCTGGACCTCAGCAGCCCTGGCGACCGGCACGCCTTCGATGACCTTCTCAGGCAGGCAGATGTCGTGGTGACCGGCTACCGCCCCGGTGCCCTGGACCGGCACGGACTGACCCCCGACGTGCTCCTGGACCGGTACGCCGGCCTGATCGTGGCCCAACTGTGCGCCTGGGACTGGTCCGGCCCCTGGGCAGAGCGCCGCGGCTTCGACAGCCTGGTCCAAGCCGGTACCGGTATCGCCGCGATCGAGGCCACGGCCGACGGCCGCCCCGGTGTACTGCCCGCACAGGCGCTGGACCACGGAACCGGGTACCTGCTCGCCGCCGCCGTCCTGCGTGCACTGAGCGACCGCCAGGCCACCGGCGGAGGGCGTCACCTTCGCCTCTCCCTGGCAGGCACGGCGTCCTGGCTGCTGCACGACATCCGCCCCACCCCCGCACAGGGCGAAGCCGACACCTACGATCCCGGATCCTGGCTCACCGAGACCAAGTCGCCCTACGGGCTGCTGCGTCATGCCCTGCCCCCGGTCCACTACAAGGGCGCACCCGTGAACTGGGACCATGCACCGACCCGGTGGGGCACCGATCTGCCGAACTGGGCGATCTGTCGCAGTGAAGGTTGAGCATTCTCGTCGAGTGCGTGAATAGCGGTGAGCCGTGGATGTCCGAAGCACTCGTCAGCCATGCGGCCGAAGGTATGCGAGGCTCGGACGATCTCGTGGTTGCGGTGCTGTCAGGGTCGTTTCACCCCCAGTACGGTGTCGATGTCCTGGCCGGCCCAGGTCTGCTGCGGGGTGCGCCACAGGACGTCGACACCGAGAACGCCGCGAACGGTGTCGGCGGACCAGTCCTCGGCCGGAGGCCCGGACAGGACGAGGCAGAGGTGGTCGGCCGACGTGGGCAGGACGTGGTTGACCTCGCGGAGGCGTACCGCTCCCGAGCGGAGGTCGGCATACGAGCAGAGGCCGGCGCCGAGCACCTCGAAGAGCACCTGGCCGTTCTCCGTGACGCAGGTGACGTCGGCGACCGGATGCTCGGGCTCCAGTTCCCGGCCCGCGCGGAGAAGGGCTGCCTTCAGCTCGAAGCGCACCGCCTCATGGGTCTTACAGGTGCGGTCCGTCGCGGCCGCGGCCGCGAGGACGTCGAGGAGGCCCGTGGGCTGCGCCGCGTGGTCCGCTGCGGTGGGGACGTAGGTGGTGGCGGACATGGGCTCTTCCCTCTTCGGCTCGGGTGCTTCGGTTGGCGACGTGGGTGTCTCGGGTGTCTCCGACGGCCGTGTGGAGCCCCCGCCGCCCTGCTCGCTCTCCGCCACCGGGCCGGCTCCGTCCTCGAAGCGGCGCTCGATGGTCCGCCGCGCCTCGGCCAGGTCCCCGGCCAGGCCGCTGAGCTCCAGTTCGGCCCGGAAGCGGACCAGATCCGGTGCGCCGGAGGAGGAAGCGCGATTGGCGTGGGCCGCCAGGTCCCGCAGGAGGTTCAGGCGGGCCCGGTCCGGGGAGCCGAGTACGCGCCACACGTCCAGCCAGTCGGGCTGGTCCAGGCGCAGACAGCGGTTGGCCATGCCCTTGAGCTCCGAGAGGCGCGCGCGGAAGTCGTCCGGGACGCTCCCGTCGGCCAGGTCCTCGACAACGGCGAGCGCGTCCGCGTAACGCCGGGCCATGGTGGGCGAGATGGGCCGGCGGCCTCGCTCATCGGCGGTGACGAAGCTGACGCTGGAGGCATGACGGAGCACCCAGGCGTCCAGCTCCGCCCCCCGGGCGGGAGGCGTGGAGCCGTGGCGCACGGCCATGAGCAGCGGACGGTCCGTGGCCGGGGAGATCGCCTCGACCTTGTAGTTGCCTCCGGTGGTGTGGCCAATCACCCGGACCCGGATGTCGGTACCGATCTCGGGGACGTCTGCTTCCGCCACCGGCGCGGTACCGGGATCGACTTCGGCCCCGGCCTCGGGGATCGGCTCCCGCACGACCCCTGCGGTGTCCGTCAGTGCCTCCGGCAGGGGGGCGGTGTGCAGGACGGTCAGGCTCTGGGTGCTGCGGGTCAGCGCGACGTACAGCTGGCGCAGGCCGGACGGGCCGCGGTCGGCGATGGTGGCGGGCTCGACGACGAGGACGTGGTCGTACTCCATGCCCTTGGCCTGCGCGGCGGCCAGCACGGACACCGCCTCGCGTTCCTGCACCGTGATGCCGTCGGACTCGTCCAGGTGGCGGCCGATCGCGTCGAGCCAGCCGGAGTCGTCGGGGACAATGACGGCGACGGACCTCAGGGTGCGCCCGTCGCTGCCGCCGACGAGGCGGACGGCCTGGGTGACGGTGTCGCCGAGCAGCTTCCACGGCTCGGTCGCGATCGTCCGCACGGCGTCGGGACCGGCCTCCCGGACGGCCCGCGGATACGGCAGCGACGGGGCGACCGTGCGAGCCAGAGGGGCGACGAACTCCATGATCTCGGCGGGCACGCGATAGCTGGTGGTCAGTTCCTCGACGCGCCAGTCACCGTGGTCGGACAGGAGCGCGCCGATGCGGTCCCATCCGGTGTACGGAACCGGGCCGGTGGCCTGGGCCAGGTCGCCGAGGACGGTCATCGAACCGCCCCGCGCGACGCGGCGGCGCAGGGCACGGGCCTGCATGGGCGTCAGGTCCTGGGCCTCGTCGGCGACGATGTGGCCGTAACGTCGCGGGGCCTCACCCGTGATGAGGTGACGGAGCTCTTCGAGGCAGACCCGGTCGTCCAGGGACCAGGGGTCGTCCTCGGCCCGCTCCGCCCTGGCCCGGTGCAGGGCGGCCTGTTCCGTCTCGTCGAGGATTCCCTCGGCACAGGTGCTCAGCAGGTCGGGCGAGTCGTAGAGGCTGCGCAGCGCCTCCCTGGCGCCCGGCGAGGGCCAGGCACGGTCGAGGAGGCGCTCCACCTGGCGGTTGCGTTCGAGGCTGCGGCGGATCGTGCCGTCCGCGCCGCGGCGCGGGGCCAGCGTGGCGAGTTCGCGCAGGAGGCGGTCGACGAGCAGGCTGCGGAAGCGGTCGCGACGCTCGCGGTGGGCCCCGTCCCCGCCGCGCGCCCCCTCGAACAGGGCCAGGACCTCGGAGCGCGGGACGCGCAGGGTCGTGCTGCCGGCGGTGACGGTGAACGCCGGCTCGTCCCCGTCGAAGGACGGCGCGGTGAGGAGGCCGTCGATGGCCTCGGGACGGCACTCCTGCTCGACGCGGCGCCGCAGGACGGCGGCCATGCGCTCGTCGGACTTCACCAGCCGTGCCGCCGGGGTGTCGGTGCCGAGGATGTCGCCGTCCCACAGGCGGGAGAGCTGCACCGCGTTGACGTCACGGGTGCCGAGGGTGGGCAGGACCTGGCCGACGTAGTCGAGGAACCGCTGATGCGGGCCGATGACCAGCATGTCCTGGGCCTTGAAGTGGTTGTTGTTGACGAGCCAGGTCACGCGGTGCAGACCGACCGCGGACTTACCCGTTCCGGGGCCGCCCTGCACGACCAGGATGTCGGAAGGAGTACCCGTGACCAGGTCCATCTGATCGCGGCGGATGGTCTCGACGATGTCCCGCATGCGGCCGCCGCGGGAGCGCTGGAGCTCACGGAGCAGCAGGTCGTCCGGCTGGAGGGGCTTGCGGCGCTGGAGACGGGCCACATCGGCGGGGGTACGGACCGGCGGGCTCGCGCCCTGCCTCTCCTCCTCAGCTCCGTCGGCCTCGACGGACTCCGGGACCACGGCGTCGTCCCCGGCCGTCCGGGGCGTCGGGACGGCCGGAAGCGCGGAGTCGGGAGCGGCTGCGGGCACGACTACGGGAACAGCCGAGGCGATGTCGTCGAAGTAGTCCTCGACGACGCGCTGCACACACCGCAGTTGGCGCCGCAGGGTGATGTCACCGGGCGCGTCCGGCTGCGCCGCGAGCCACTTGGTCGCGGCCGGGCTGGTCCACAGCACGACGACGGGTTCACGGGTGCGGATGTCGGAGACCGCACGCCGCCCCACGTACCAGGGCCGGCACTCCTCCCCCGTCGCTTCCGGCGCGTCGACGCGGACGGTGACCAGCGATTCGTCTCCCAGCCCGCCGTACGCCGCCGCCTTCTCCTCGGCGTCGAGCCGGTTGGCGATGCCGTCCTTGTTGCTGGCGGCGGCCGTTGCCGCCGAGGTCCCGGTCATCTCGGCCAACCGCTCGGCGTAGCAGTCGTACGCCCGGTCCACGGCCTTCTGCTCATCGCCGATGATCTGATCGCGTGTGATGGTGTTCATCCGCTGTCCCCCCTGGCAGCGCCCAGCGGAACGCCGCTACGGGCATGCACCCGCACTCTGGCCAACTGGATTACCGCGTAGCACCCATGAGTGCCGGTCAGCACCACCACGCAAGCATTGCACCCATTGACTCAGTTCACAAGTGCTTCGATGGCCAGGGGTTGACGGGCCAAACAACACCTCTTCTCGCCGGGTCCGAGGCCCCGTGGGACTTCACCGTCACGGGCACCGTGCGGCTGATGGCCGGGCTCGGCGTGGCAACCGAACTGCCGGCCGCAGCTCTCACGGCGGTATTCGTCGCGCTGGTGCGTCTTCGGCGGTGGTGGCACGTGATCACCGCTGCCCTGATCCTCGTCGCGGCCGTGCGGATGATGTTCGCGCCGGCTCCGTGACGGACGGCGGAGTTGTACCCGGAGTGCCCGGAAGCAGTTCCTGTAGCTCGCGGCCACCGGTGTGGACCGCTGGACGGCGAGGTCCGCGGAGGAGGAGTTCGAGGGACATCCAGGCTGTGAGCCGGCCATGGTGGTGAAGGGGCCAAGTGCAGTGTCGGCAGTAGGCCCCTCGGAATCAACGCCCGCGACGCTCGTCAGTACGCGCCGATCGGCTCGGCCAGCCGCCGCGCGAGCCGGGCACCTCGCGGGGTGCTGCTGAGGCGGATGACGAACTCGGCCGGCTCGGAGCGGAGTCCGGCGGCGACGCTTCTCGGTGACATGCGGCCACCGTGCCGCCGCGCCCTCTGCGTCGGCCAGGGCACTCCGCCGTAGAACGGCGCACGGTACGGCCGTTGTACGGACTGCCATGGGGCGACAGTCGGCAAGTGGCTGACGATCGCAACAGCGTCGTCTCGCCGCCTGTCGCACACGGGTCCGTCAGTCGTCGATGCCCAGATCAGCACGCATCGACTGCTTCAGTGCCCCCAGGTAAGGCCAGACCTGCGCACGGAACGCATCCTCCAGGGCCGCCAGTTCTTCGGCATACGCGGAGGGTGTGGCTCCGTACTTCCTGAGGGTGCTGTACGCGGTGTTCAAAGCCGTCTTGGCCGCGCCGGCGGCACGCAGCACCGCGTCCGGGAAGACCATCTGGGATTCCGCGTAACTGTCCCGAAAGCCCAGCCGGGCCACTTCCAAGGTGTTCAGCGCCGCATCGACGTCCTGTCTGCCTCGCAGCGCATGCAGGTAATTGGTCATCTCCGTCAGGTACTGGCGTGAGGCGGTGTTCAGTGCGATGTAGCAGGCTCGCCGCCGTTCAAGGTTCTCGCTCTGCCACTGCCTGGCCTGCTCCGCCTGGAGCAGCGCCTCGGCGTGCCCACGTTCCTCGCGCCGCTGTTCAGCGGCGGCCTGGAGTTCCATCCGCTTGGTGCGGTCGGCACGGTTCTGCGTCAGTAGCGCGGCCCCCAGCGTTCCCGCCACGCCCACGACGGCGATCAGCAGACCCACCCAGTTGGAACCCATGATCATTCCCCCCTTCGCGAGGCCGAAAGACCCCTCGGCGGAAGCCCGCCGCTCATTCAGTCTTCCCTGTCACGCTCCTCGGTGTCCCCGCGCCGAAGCTCTGCGGCCCCCCGCACCCTCCCGCCCGTACCCGAAGTCCCCCCGCGACTACGGCAAGCGATCCGCTCCGGACCAACGCCCGCCGCACGGAGGTGGCTGCGGCCCTGGACGCCATGGCGCGGGACGAGACCGTCCCGCCGACGCAGACCGGTCCATTGGGTCTGCGACTGCGCAAGGTGATCGCCGAGTCGGACACGCACCGGGACGGCCTGCGCCGCTGGGCGGCGCAGGCCATGGTGACGGCGGTGTGGGGCGGGCCGCACGAGGCGGTGCGCAAGACCGCGACGACCCGCAGTCGCCTCAGCTCCGACTGGCGTACCGAACTGCTCGCCGACCTCGGCGGCCCGCCTGTTCCGCCCGCCCCGGACCAGCTGTTCTGGGCGAAGCTGCGGAACCCTGACATCGATGCGAGCTACTACGCGAGCGCTTACGCCCAGGACCAGGGCCAGAGCTGAGGGCTCGGCCACCGGCGCCACGGCCCGCAGGACGTGGCACGCGCAGCAGTGCGCCGTGAGGAGTTGGCGGATTACGGCGCTCGGTATAGACACTTCGAACGATAACCCGGGTCTTCGAATTTGATGGGGGTGCGGCGGTGACGGGCGGGCTCGCCGGTCACGCTGTGTGAGGTAGCTCGGGTGGTGGTACCCCGGACGCAAGGAGCCCGCGGGCCTTCGTGATCATGGAAGTTCTCTACGCAACCGATCATGAAACCCCACGGGCTTGGACATCGACGATACCGGGATCAACGAGGCGGCAACGCGACTTCTGGCGCTGGA